>QHPN01000143.1 GCA_003219115.1 Verrucomicrobiota bacterium
CTTACAATTTCAGGGGCTTCCACAATGCACGTTGACCTTAATCCGTTTAATGGCATTAGAGCTCATTGCGTGGTCACGTTGTTCCCATCAACCGGTGGAACTATCATTATTGATCAGCAATGCCAATTTGCCTCTTCCCCACCTAAGGGAAGGTGGGAGATTGTAAGTGGCACCGGTGCTTACGCGAACCTTAACGGGAACGGATCTCTCACGATGCCGCCTGAAACCGAGGCGATGACAGGGGTCATCTACCTTCATTAAAAGGTCAATTTGTGAGTGGAGGGAAGTAACCCTCCCGAGCAAAAACAGCGATAAAAGGGCGACTTAAGGAGACCGACGACGACTTGCTTATAGGTCGTCGTCGGCTCCGTGTAACGGCGATCCGATAACGAGCGCGGTCGGAAAGCTGATAACGATGACCAGCACAACAAACCGGATCGCCCAGTTCGGGATTTCGATTGATGAGAGCAAATATGAAAAATTTGAACATTAATCATAGAAGAACGATCCCGGCGCTAGTAATGGCGTTGGTGCTTGGCTGCTTTTCGGTCTTGCAAATGGTACAGACAATGGCCACACGATCGTAGCTCTGATGGAACGTCCATTACTTCCATGGGACGCAAGAGTATTTGCAACCCTACCCGCAGTGGCATAGTGACGGACTGGAAATCGAAAGCCCCAATTTTTCACTGGGTCAATGCCAGGGACTTGGAAACACACGAAAGGCAGGACGTTCACCCTGTTCCACGTAGGGTGGCTCGTCGGCGGTGACCCTCTTGGGAGCGTACGCTTCGAGTTGAGGGAGCTGAATACCGTCAGCGTCGACAAAAATAGTTTCGACGGTACCTATGATCAGAAGTTCTTCGACGCGAATGGAAACCTGGTATTCGAGGACACAGGTACACTCCACGCAACGCGCCGTTCTGTAGATCAACTAACACACCAGTTAGCAGATGAACTAATCGACAACGAGAGCCTCTTCGGTCAGCGACCGAGAAGCTCTCGATAATTCCCTGCCACGACTCGCTCGTCGCGCCTCGCTATCTTTACGATTAAGTTCATCACGGTTGCCTCGGTTGACCGACATTACCCCACAGGCTATCCTTGTTATCTATGCCGCCTGTGCTCACAGACGCGGCCCGCCAATCAAAAAAGCGGGGTCGCATTGCCGAAACGAAAAGCACCGTTCACCACACATCGTGGGCCTTGTGCGCGCTCGAGAAACACATCCTCATGGATGGGTTCAAAGTCGTTATCGATCTGGAAAAAAGCCGCGGCTCTTACTTGTTTGATGCGGCGACGGGACGCCGTCTGATTGATCTCTACGGATTTTTCGGATCGCTCACCATTGGATTCAATCATCCCTATTTCGATCAGCCGGAAGTAAAAGAGGATTTGCTGCGCGCGGCCAAATTCAAGGTCGCGAACTCGGATGTTTATTCGGAGTCATACGCGGAGTTTGTGGACACCCTTTCACGCGTGGCCGGATTCCCGCCGCTCGATCGCTATCTCTTTATCGAGGGCGGCTCGCTCGCAATCGAGAACACGCTCAAGGCGGCAATGGATTGGAAGGTACGAAAAAACATGGCCGCCGAGCGAGGCGAACGCGGGACAGAGATTCTGCATTTCCGGCGCGCATTCCACGGCCGCAGCGGCTACACCATGAGCCTGACCAATACCGATCCGCGTAAGACGGATTTGTTCGCCAAATTTAACTGGCCGCGCGTTTCGAATCCGGCAATCGATTTTTCACTCCCGGAAAGCGAGCGTGAAGGCGACGTGATCGAGCGCGAGAAAAAAACCGAAGCGGAGATCCGAAAATTCATCGATGAACGCGGGACCGACATCGCTGCAATCATCATCGAACCGATTCAAGGCGAGGGCGGGGACAATCATTTCCGCGGCGAATGGCTCCGAAAGTTGCGGGAGATTTGCGACGAGAACGATATCCTCCTGATTTTTGACGAAGTCCAAACCGGGCTCTGCACGACTGGTCGCACCTGGTGTTGCCAGCATTTCGATGTGCAACCGGACCTGCTCGCATTCGGCAAAAAGGTGCAGGTGTGCGGCGTGATGGCGGGGCCACGACTCGATGAAGTAAAAGAAAACGCGTTCCGTTTGCCATCGCGATTGAATTCAACCTGGGGCGGAAATTTTACCGATATGGTGCGCTCGACTCATTATTTGCGCATCATCGAAGAAGAACATCTGATCGAGAATGCCGCAAAAGTAGGCGCGTATTTTCTGGAGCAACTCCGCGATTTGCAACGCGAGGAGCCAGCAATTTCCGCAGCGCGTGGCCGGGGAGTGTTCCTCGCCTTTGATCTTCCCGATCCCAAAACGCGCGAGGAATTCTGGAAAGGCTTTTTCGATCTCGGCCTTCTCACGCTCCGTTCCTCACGAAAAGCGTCGTCGACGAAGCGATGGAGATTTTGCGCGAACAATGTTCGAAGCACGAGAAATTACCGAGGTGAGAGAAAGCGTGGCAGATCGTCCGAGGAGCGCACGCGCCCTCGCGTGCTGGCGAAGGCGCCTCGCCTTCGCGGACTTTGCACAGGAGAAGATTGTTTCGGCGGGGGCGCCGAAAGTCCGAGCCGGACTGGCATTAGCACGCGAGGCGCATGCGCTCCCCAGAATGTGATGCAATCCGTATTCGAAAAACTCGGTCTCACCGACGATAACGCCGGCGTCTTTGACGGTGAATGGCGTGGCGGAGGCGCGAAGATCGACAAGATCTCGCCCATTGATGGAAAAAAATTGGCGAGCGTCCACACTGCGTCGACTGATGATTACGACAAGGCGATCTCGCGCGCGCATGAAGCATTTTTGAAGTGGCGAGTTACGCCTGGTCCAGTCCGTGGTGATACCGTCAGGCGTTTGGGGAACGCACTGCGCCAACTCAAGCACGAGCTCGGTCAGCTCGTTACCCTCGAGTCCGGCAAAATTTTGGCGGAAGGCGAAGGCGAAGTGCAGGAGATGATCGACGTCTGCGACTTCGCCGTCGGGCAATCGCGCATGCTCTACGGTCTGACGATTCAATCGGAACGACCCAACCACCGTTTGATGGAACAATGGCAGCCCCTCGGTGTCGTTGCCGTCATCAGCGCGTTCAATTTTCCGGTCGCAGTCTGGTCATGGAACGCAGCGCTTGCCGCCGTCTGCGGCGACGCCACCGTGTGGAAGCCGTCGGAGAAAACGCCCCTAACCGCCATTGCCGTGACGAAAATTGCGGAGCGCGTTTGCCGTGAAACTGGTGCCGATCCTGCGATTTTCACGTTGCTACTGGGCGACCGCAAAGCTGTCGGTCAAAAATTAGCCGACGATAAGCGCATCCCTCTGGTCTCGGCCACTGGCTCTGTGAACATGGGCTTGAACGTCGCGAAGGCGGTCCATGGCCGGCTCGGGCGAACCATCATGGAGCTCGGCGGTAATAACGCGCTCATCGTCGCACCGAGTGCCGATGTCGAAATGGCGACGCAATCGATCTTCTTCGGGGCGGTCGGCACAGCGGGTCAGCGCTGCACTTCCACCCGCCGCGTCATCATGCACGAATCGGTCGCGGACAAAGTTCGGAAAAAACTTTTGGCCGCTTATAAGAGTCTGCCGATCGGCAATCCCCTCGATAAAAAAACATTGATGGGCCCGTTGATCGACAAGGGCGCGGTCGACGCGGTGTTGCAATCGATTGAAAAGGTAAAGAAAGAGGGCGGCGAAGTTTTGCACGGGGGCGAACGGCTCGATGGCCAACAATATTCCGGCGGATGTTACATGACGCCCTGTCTGGCGAACGCGAAACCGGAGTTCGAGATTGTTTGTCACGAAACTTTCGGACCACTGCTGTATTTGATGACGTATCGCGACTTCGACGAAGCGATCGCGATTCAAAATGGCGTTCCCCAAGGTTTGACCTCGGCCATCTTCACTAACGACGTGCGCGAAGCCGAAAAATTTGTCAGCGCAGTTGGCAGCGATTGCGGCATTGCCAATGTCAACACGGGAACGAGTGGCGCCGAAATCGGCGGCGCGTTTGGTGGCGAGAAAGAAACCGGCGGTGGCCGGGAGAGCGGAAGCGATTGCTGGAAGAGTTACATGCGCCGGCAGACCAACACGATCAATTTTTCGAGCGAGTTACCACCCGCCCAGGGAATTCACTTCGGCGCGGGCGACGCCGGCAGCGCAAACGCGTAATCTGGGGAGCGCACGCGCCTCGCGTGCTGGCGATGGCGCCTCGCCATCGCGCACTTTTCCAGACATTTCGGCGAGGGCGCCGAAATGTGCACGCGAGGGCGCGTGCGCTCCCCCAACAAATCCGATTCAGCGCGCAGTCGTTAACACGAAGAGTCCATCAAGTTTCTCAGCGGTCTCCATGCTCATGATGAATTGCTGCAACCTCTTGCACTGATCCTTGCCGATCACATCTCCGCCGAGAGCAGTGAACTTCACTGCGATCTCATCCTCCGTCATGGGATCGCGCGGGTCGCCCTTCGGAACATCGACTCGAGTAGAGTGGGATTTGCCGTCATTCGTCGTAATCGTCACCCGACTGGGCTGGAACTTGGGGAAGAGCGCTTCGAACTCTTCGTTCGCAACCACTTTCACCTTGTCCATGATCGGAATGAGCGATTTATCGAGCACCCGTTCTTCTTTGAATTGCAACGGCGTTACCATGCCGTCGACCAAACCCGCCGCCATGCAATAAGGCAGGGAATGATCGGCCGTTTCCTTTGAGTCAGGTCGATACTTATGCGGGTCGCCCAGAATATCAGCAGCCCGCGCGATCACTTCGACTTTGATTTCCTTAACATCGTTAGCTTTGATCTGATCTTCTTTCACTGTCTTCATCATGGCGGTGAGGGGTGCGTGACTCAGCGCTTCAATCGGGAAACTCTTCATCCCGCAATCGAGAATCCGGTAATGAGACGACTTTGAACTCGGCAGATCTTTGACCAAAGCCTCTCCATCGAACGTAGCTGGTTGTCCTCTGTATTGGACGTGCTTGAACACGGCAAAGAGTCCTTCCTTGCCATCGATGATGTGCTCGGGACCTGAGAATCCGTCGCGCGCCAGCAACGCACTCTCAGCACCCATTCGCCCGGCCCACGGATCAACCGTATTTTTCATGTTGGTTAACTTGCCGGCTGTGACCGCGCCCGGACAAAATGTGCGCGCAGCACTGATACCGATCGCGGAAACCATTTGCTCGACCGTAAGATTCAGCACTCGTCCAGCCGCGACCGGCGCAGCAAACGCGCTCAAGGTGGCATGATGCCAACCGTACTCGCGCACACCTGGTCGACCGACTTCGCAAAGGCGCATTTCGATTTCGTAAGCAATGATGGTGGCGAGAATCAGATCTTTGCCGCTGAGACCTTCGCTTTCGCAAAGCGCGAGCGGCGCGGCGATAAGGTCACTCGGGTGACACGGATCGGCTTTCCAATAGATATCGTTGTAATCCATCGCCCGGATCATGTGGCCGTTTAAAAACGAGGCATCGACCGGATTCGTCTTGAACCCGGAGACAAATACGGTGGCTCCGCCGTTGCCACCCATCGCGCGATAATGCTTCAAAAGGATTTTCGCATCGTCCTGCTGACTCCCACCCAGCGCGCAGCCGATGGAATCGAACCAGAATAATTTCGCCGCTTGGATCGCTTCCGGCGAAAGGTGTTCGTACTTAAGAGCGCAGGCCCATTCCGCAATGGTGTATGAGAGGAGACGTTTCGATTCGGTTTGTTGATGCGCCATGATAGTTTTCTGTTTCGTGGTTCATGAGCTTGAGCGGGCCTTCAAGTTTTTCAAGCGACGATGTCCTAAAACGGATACGAAAGAGTTCACGTGTTGATTAAGATCCGAGAAGAGCGTTCCGATGACATCGCGGCTGTTCGTGAGGTGAACAGGCGCGCGTTTGGGCAGGATCAGGAAAGCAACATCGTCGATGCATTGCGGACCAATGGAGCTGCTCTGCTCTCGTTAGTTGCGACAGTGAATGGTCAAGTGGCAGGACATATCATGTACAGCCTGCTAACTGTAGCTGAAAATATTGACGGTGTGGCTTTGGGCCCGATGGCCGTAGTGCCAGAATACCAGCGACAGGGAATTGGTGCTAAACTGATCGAAGCGGGGAATCGGAAAATCAAAGACGCGGGTTATCCATTCATCATTGTTGCAGGCCACCCGGCGTACTATCCTCGATTCGGATTCAGACCGGCGAGCGAGTATGGAATCAAGTGCGAATGGGATGTTCCCGATGATGCGTTCATGGTGCTGATCCTCGACCCGCCGAAAATGCAGGGTGTGTCCGGATTGGCGAAGTATCGGCACGAATTTTCGACTATACCTTGAGCACCTACGTCATCAGAATCTGCGATGCCCTGCAAAATATTTTTCTGCCCACGAATCACACAGAAGGACGCGAAAAAGGGACTAATTCGTTTTCGTGTATTTCGTGTAGTTCGTGGGGGAATCTGTGATAATGCTGACCTTGCTCAAAAATTGAGGGTGTGGCAGAAAACGAGGGCATGAACACAGGCGAGGGGGGGAGCCTGCGTGGATAGGCGCAGGGGGGCAGCGAGGGTAGCTGGCGCGAACGCGGGAGCGCGAGTGACCAATCCCCTGGGATGCAAACTTTGATGGCGTGAACGAATGAAGTCGGGCAATTTCTTTTCCGAGCTAAAGCGGCGCAACGTTTACAAGGTCGCGGTCGCTTACGCTGTTATCGGCTGGCTGGTCATGCAAGTCGCGTCGACCATCGTTCCCGCTCTTCATCTTCCGGAAACAATCACGACTGCGGTTGTGGTGCTGACTTTGCTGGGCTTCCCAATCGCTCTGGTCCTGGCCTGGGCTTTTGAGCTAACTCCGGAAGGGATCAAGCGCGCGGAAGACACGACACCTGGTGACTACAGTCGGCGACCTAGGACTCACAAGTTCACGGCATTTGTTGCAAGTATCGCGATCCTCGCGGCAGGTTTTGCCATCTTTCAACTTGTCCGGAACCGTCCTGCGTCCTCGACCCAGGCCACTGCCACATCAACCGTCTCTCCGAAGTCGATCGCCGTCCTGCCGCTCCTGAATGAAAGTGGCGACCCCAAGGACGAATATTTTTCGGACGGGCTGTCCGAAGAATTGATTGCCGCTCTGGCGCAGATCAGAGAACTAAAAGTGATCGGCCGCAGCTCTTCGTTCCGTTTTAAGGACAGAAAGGAAGAGCCCAAAATGATCGGTGAGAAACTCGGCGTTGCGGCTTTGCTCGAAGGCACGGTGCGTAAACAAGGCGATCGGGTGCGAATTGTCGCCGAATTGATCAACGCCGCCGACGGAATCGAACTTTGGACACGAACATTCGACCGCGAGCTAAAGGATATTTTCGCAGTCCAACAGGAAATCGCGGCCGCAGTGGCTACATCATTAAAGGCTACACTGCTTGGAGCGGATCAACGGTCAGCCGCAAATCCAAAAACTGCAGAAGCCCACAATGCCTATCTCCAGGGCCATTATTATTTCCAGCGGCGCAATCTTGAGGATTATCGCAAGGCAGTTGGTCACTATGACGAAGCGATCCGTCTCGATCCGGAATACGCCCTCGCTTATGCAGAGCGTTCCGAAGCATGGACTCTAATTGGGGACCTCACCGGCGAAGGTATGACGGCGTGGCCGAAAGCGCGCACTGATGCGGAGAAAGCGGTCGCGATTGCTCCCGCGCTGGCCGAGGCACATGCCGCACTCGGTTGGGTTCGCTTTTTTACAGAATGGAGATTTGCCGAAGGTTTGAGCGAACTAAAGCGCGCCAAAGAACTTGCTCCCGCTAATCCGACCGCGAACGATCTCCTGGCGCGGGTGATTGTTTATCTTGGGCGACTCGATGAGGCTGAGAAGCAGGGTCGACAGGCAGT
>QHPN01000187.1 GCA_003219115.1 Verrucomicrobiota bacterium
ATGGCGGGACCCATGCCACAGCCCGGCGCGGTCAATGTCATCTTCACGTCGACGCGTGTGCCGCCATCTTCTTTCTTCGTCAGCTTGCAATCGTAAACCAGCCCGAGATCAACAATGTTTACCGGTATTTCCGGATCAAAACATTGGCGCAACTGATTCCAGACATCTTCTTCTGAAACCTCGCCGTCTTTCGCGCCATTGGTCGATCGCGCCGGTTGCGCTTCGGTCTTTTCTAATCCGAGTGCGTCGCCATCCTTTTCCGCTACGCGCGACAATCCAAAATTCGTCGCGATGGTGTAACTGCCGCCAAGCGATTGCGTAATCACGCCAGGCGTCCCCGCGGGGATGGTGATCTTGGTCCCTGCCGGTATTTGAATCGCCTCGACATCGCGACTCGTGCTGAATTCCGTGTTCTCGTACATAATTTTTCTTTCTTTGGTAATTGTCGCCCGCTTCGTCGACGGTGCAAATTTCTCGCCGTGCGCGTCGCAGACGAATCCGGGGAGCGCAGGCTGCCAGCCTGCAGTCGTCGGCAGCTTGCCGAGGACCATCGCACGCAGAAGCTTTTCGGCAGGCTGCCTGCGCTCCCCAGAGGAGATCAGAGCTGCGCGGGATTTTCCAGCAGCTCGATGACGCGCTTGAGCAATCGCCCGGCCCCGCCGCCGTCCAAACTGCGGTGATCGAAGCTCAAAGTGATTTGCGCTTCAGTCACCGGAACGAATTCGGATTTTGAGTCGTCCCAGCGCGGTGTTTTTTTACCGACGCCGAGACCAAGAATCATGGTTTGATCGGGGAGGGGAATAGGCGTGCCCCATTCCACCCCAAATGTTCCGAAATTCGAAACCGCGGCGATGCCACCGGTCTGCATTTCCGGCGAAATCCGTCGCTGACGCCCGAGAGCGACTAGTTCGTCATACTTCGTGGCCAGGTCTGCTAGCGAAGTCTTGTCCGCTTCACGAAGGATCGGGACGATGATTCCATCCTGCGCTTCAATTGCCAGGCCAATGTCGATGCTGTTCGATTGCAAGACCCGCGACCCGATGAGTTTTGCGGCCGCCGCTGGATTTTCCGCAAGCGCTAGCGCGAGTGAGCGCAACACATACAGCGCGGGGCCAGGTTTCGGGTCTCGCTGTTTACGATCCGTTAGAACTGGATCGAGATTGACCGACGAGCCGATGGTCGCCAACGGCCGCGACCAACTGCGTCGCATCGCGTCGGCCACGCCAGCCCGGATGGCCGAGGCATCGCTAGCTGTCTGCGATTCAATCTGGCGTAAATAATTTTCGAGATCTTTAATGGTGACACGATTGGCGCTGCCGGTTCCTGCGATTCCGGCAAGATCAGCGTTCGTTAATTGCAACTCCGCCATCCGCGCGCGCACGCGCGGCGACAAAAATCCAGCGCCCTTGGCGGCAGCGGGAACCGGCAGACCACCACTCGCCGCCGCGTCTTGTGTGCTGACCCGCGAAGTGCGAACTGCGCTTTCATCGATCTGAAAATGTGCGCCGTTTCCGCTCTCGGGTTTTTCTTCATTCCGTCCGGGAATTTCCGCGGCCACCTCGCCCTGCGGCTCTGGGGGCGCCTGCTCTGCAAATCGCGCCGCGTCCTCTGCTCTCGCCTCAATGTAACCTAGCACCGCGCCGATAGGATACGTTTCCTTCACCTGCGCGTCGATCTTCGCGATCTCACCCGCGCACGGCGTGGTCACGCCCATAACCGCTTTGTTGGTTTCGACCTCCATGATCTCCTGGTCGGCAACGACCTTTTCGCCCGGCTTCACGTTGATCGAGACAATTGTGGCCTCGGCGATCGATTCGCCGAGCTGTGGCATGATGATTGGAACTTGCGGCATAGGATTCAGAAAAGATTTTCCAACGCTGTCATCCCGAGCGAAAACGCCAGTCCGGCTCGGACCGAGGATCTCGCAAGCGTCTTGACCGGTTGGGAGATCCTTCGCTTCGCTCAGGATGACACGCTTGTAAATGTGCTGTGGATTTCATTCGCGTAAGAGTTGACGCGCTTTGGCCGCAATCACCTTGCTGCTCGGGCGGTGGGTTGACCAGAGATTTGGATGATACGGAATGGGAGTGTCTTTGGCGTTGATCCGCGCCGGCGCGGCATCGAGCAGATGAAAGCCTTCGGTGGTCACACGCGCGATCACTTCCGCAGTCGCGCCGCCCCAGGGGAAAGATTCGCCGACCGCCAGAAGGCGGCCGGTTCTGGCGACCGACGCAAGGACAGCGGCGGTATCGAGTGGTTTGACGGTACGCAGATCGATCACTTCGATCTCGAATCCTTCCTTCGCAATCTCCTCCGCCGCAATCAAAGATTCCTGCAACATTGCGCTGTAGCTAACGATTGTTAGATCGCGTCCGGCCCGTGCGATTCGCGCCCGGCCGATGGGCATTCCTTCACTGGGAAGATCGTCGGCTTTGAGATGGTAATAGAGATACTTGTGTTCGCAGTAAACCACCGGGTCATCAATGGCGACGGCGTCGATCAACATGGTGTATGCGTCTTCCACTGTTGCCGGCGTCATCACAATCAGGCCGGGATAATGCGCGTAAAGTGATTCCATTGATTGGGAATGAAACGGGCCGCTCCCTTTGGTTCCCCCGCTCGGTAATCGGATCGTGATTGGGACCGAAATATTCGTGCGCCAGTAATGGGTTCCGGCGTTGTTGAGGATCTGGTTGAGGGCAATGCTGGAAAAATCGGCAAATTGCATTTCCACGATCGGCCTCATCCCTTCGAGGGCAGCGCCAATGGCCGTGCCCACCATGGCGTCTTCGCTGATCGGTGTGTTCAGGACACGCCCGGGAAATTCTTTCGCCAATCCTTTGGTGGCCTTGAAGGCACCGCCGAAGGTTCCACCCACATCCTGTCCATAGATGAAGACGCGTTTGTCGTCCCGCAGGAGCTTTGCCTGCGCTTCCCGGATGGCCTCGAGATAAGTGATGCTCATGGTCCGATGCCGGACTGGCGGAATGACCCGCCTCCGCCAGGCTTCGGCGCAGGCGAATGACGGATGCGGGGAAATGACGAATGACGGATGACGAATGACGAAGGAATGACGAATGCCGGTTTCGCAGTGCTATACATTCCACACTTCGTCATTTGAACATTCGGATTTGTTTCGTCACTCGTCATTCGTGCTTCGTCATTCCTGTTCTTCGGGGTGATCCAACAGGCCGCGGGTTGAAATCGCGCACCAATCTTCTTCTTCACCCTTCGGCGTCGGTTCTTTTTGAGCCATGGCGAAAGCTTCGTCCACCTGGCGGACGGCGTCTTCCCGCCAAGCTTGCAATGTTGCGGAGTCAACAAGTTCGCGTTCCTTGATGAATTCCTGCGCGCGTTGCACGCAATCGTAGGCGAATGACTCGCCGTAAATTTCCTTCGGAACATAACTGAAATCGTCATGTTCCCCGTGACCGGCCAAACGCAGGACGGATGCGACGACGAGCTGCGGTGGTCGGCCGGCACGTGCGCGTTTCACTGCCGTGCCGATAACGTCGAGGCATTGTGCGAGATCGGTGCCGTCCAATTCGTAGCCTTCAAAACCGTAACCGCGGGCGCGATCGACCAGGCTCGCGCAGGCGAACTCGCGGTCGTTTGGCGTAGAATAGGCGTAATGATTATTGGTCGCGACCACGACCAGCGGGACATGTTCGACTGCCGCGATATTGAGGCCTTCATGGCTGGCGCCCGTTTGCATGCCGCCTTCCCCAATTGTCGTTAGCCCAACAAAATTTTTCTCGCCTTGGCCACGTTTCGCCATGAGTGAGCCGACCAGCACAGAAATCATGGCCCCGAGGTGGCTAATCATGGCCAACTGTCCGTCCCGCGGTTTGCCGCGATGAATGTTGCCATCGCGGCCCCGCATCGGTCCGGTGCGAGTCCCAAGATACGTGCGTGCGACATCGACCAGCGGCTCGCCGAAGGCGGAGCGTCCAGCCTGATCGCGAATCAGGGGTGCGAAGACGTCGCCCTTTTGCAAAAAGATGCCGCAAGCAACGCTGATGGCTTCCTGGCCTTTGCCGACGTAAACGCCGCCGGTAATGCGGCCGCCGCGATACATGCTGGCGAGTTTTTCCTCAAACGTGCGGGCCAACAGCATCCAGCGAAACGCCTCGACGTATTTCTCGTGGACTGGCGCGTTGGTTGGGGCTTTTTTCTTCTTGGGTCGCGCCGTCTGCAGCATCGAACGATTGTAGCCAACATCAGGGCCGCTGCGCAAAAAATTTTCGCAGGTCTGTGGGGGTAACTCTGGGGGGGCAATTTGATGCGGCAATGAAGATTCTGTAAACCGCTGCTCGCGAATACTTGGTCGAATATTTTTCCGGGTAGCGCACGCGTCTCGCGTGTTGGCGATTGCGTCTCGCAATCGCGGACTTTTCCTTGAGTGTCAATGGTGGATGATTTCCCTCTGAACGAATGACTGTTGCGGCGTGACGCCGAAACCAACACGCGAGACGCGTGCGCTACCCAGAATTACCGCGCCGCGACGGAACTAAGATGCGGGTCTTGCTCCGTGATCGAGAAATGGCGCCGTGTTGCTTTTTCGGCTGACGCGGTCGCGCCATTGGTCGAGGCACGGGTTGGCGGCGTCAGCTTCATTCCGACCAGTTTGCTCACTCCGCGTTCCTCCATTGTGACGCCGTAAAGAATATCGGCTTTGGCGATAGTGCGCTTGTTATGGGTGATGATGATGAACTGGCTTTGCGAGACGAAGCGTTCCAGCACCTTGATAAACCGATTGATGTTGGATTCATCGAGCGGTGCATCCATTTCGTCGAGCACACAGAACGGACTCGGTCGCACCATGTAGATCGCGAACAAAAGCGCGACCGCGGTCATGGTCCGTTCGCCGCCGCTGAGCAGCGAGATAG
>QHPN01000188.1 GCA_003219115.1 Verrucomicrobiota bacterium
CTGGGGAGCACACGCGCCTCGCGTGTTGTCTCCGGCGCCTCGCCGGAGACCTCTCAGGTTTCTTCTTCCGCATTTCGGCGGGGCGCCGAAAAGTGTACGCGACGGCGCGTGCGCTCCCCAGAACTCTAGCTTTCGATCTTGAATAACATGCGTGTTCTCGTCATCACCGGCGCTGGAGTTTCGGCGGAGAGCGGAATTCCGACTTTTCGAGGGAAGAATGGGTATTGGCGAAACCTCGATCCGGCGAAACTGGCGACGCCGGAAGCATTCGCGAACAATCCGAAGTTAGTTTGGGAATGGTATCGCGAACGCCGGCAACGGATTCGGAATGCGCAACCGAATCCTGCGCATCACGCGATCGTAAAACTAGCCGCTCATGCAGATGAGTTTCTGCTCGTGACCCAGAATGTTGATGATCTGCATCTGCGAGCGGGATTAGCAGGAGAAAAGATGGTGCAAATCCACGGCGGCATTTTCACGACGCGCTGTTCACGGTGCGATTTTCAATTTCACGAGACAGGTAGGGCAGAGCACGAAGATGGCGATCTCGCGACGTGCCCTGAGTGCGACGAATGGATGCGACCTGGCGTAGTTTGGTTCGGCGAGCAACTGGACCTGCGAAAAATCGAGCGCGTGGAGAACTATCTTGCTCGCGCATCATGCGACCTCGTGATCGTCGCCGGAACGACGGCGGTATTCGGGTACATTATTGATTGGGCTTTGCGCGCGCGAGGCCAGGACGGCCAGCTAATCGAAGTGAATCCTGATCCAACACCACTGAGTGCATTCGCAACGCGTTTGATTCGGGAACCGGCGGGAATCGCTTTGCCACGATTGGTGGACGAATTGCTAGCGACTTCTCATCTGTTCTGATTTGTGTAGCTCTGCGCCTCTCGTTTCCAAATTCAGTTTGGGAACCAGACTCTTAAATCTGCGTCAATCTGCCGATCACTTGTCGCGTCTTCGAATCGAACCCGCACCGGTGATTTCGCGTTGAATTTGTGGATTGCCGGTATATTCGACCTTGCCCGCGCCGGTGATGGAGACTTTCAGGTTGTCGCTCACCGCGATTCGCGCGTCGCCCGCACCAGTGACGGAAACTTGGGCCGTTTTCGTTTGCAAAGATTCAGCACGCAGATCGCTCGCGCCGGTCAGGTTCGCGACTAATTCGTCCACCACACCGTCGAGCGTGGCCTTCGATGCGCCGGTTGTTTCGAGATAGAACTTGGAACCAGCCAGCTGATGCGCGGTTAATTGTGAGGCCCCACTAAAGCTTGCACCTTCCAGCGCGTTGCTCGTCAGCACTACCTTGATCGAATGACTCGGCCGGATATAACGCGTAGTTCGGACATGCAGGACCCTGTCTCTGACCTCCATCTCGAGGTATTGCATCAGGTTTTCATCTATCGTGACTGCGACAGCTGGCTGGCCGCTATGCCACTCGACCCGAAAAGCGCCGCCGGCGTCGACGTTGATGAAGGGGTCGAGCTTCCGCTCTTGCGTAATCATGTGCCTGTTGCCGCGAATGCCACCGAAGTCGCATCCGGCGAGTGCGAAAAGAAGGCACACCGCAAAAAGTTTCGTCTTCATAAATCGTATTTAGTAGTTGGACGGCGATATCGTCCTTTTTGGATTCAAAAATCTTGGGGCGACCGCGGCCGTGGCTCAGAAGGGGTTATCGTCAAATCAACCCTGTCGGTAAGTTCATCGTCGACATAAAACTCGACGCGATATTTTCCAGTTGCCCAGCCATCGGACGGGCGGGATAGAGTGAACTTACCAAAGGCGTTGCTGATGGGAGCAACGGCGGTCGCCTCATCGACTTTGAAATCGACCGGTGCGACGCCGGTGTCCTGCGCGATCCAAACCGCGCGGATCTTTGCATTTTTCCGAAGCCCATGACCGCGCCAACGGGCCACGATCTGCAAGGCGTCGGCAGAAACAACGTCGAGCGGATCACCACCGCTACTGGTGGAAACCGAGGCCTCCAGTTTTTTTAGCTGCGGCTGGGTCTGTGACGGCGCTGGCAGTTTAGCGAGCTCGATGCTATTGCGGCTAAGAAGATCGTCACTCGGTCCCCGCTGAGTGACCATCTCTTTGACCGAGCCGACGCCGCGGACAAACCAGAAATCGGCAACGGTGAACAAACCGTCATTTTTTTCTCCGCGAAAATGAAGGGCGCGGAATTTTCCCGCCGGCACTTCGATCTCGCTTTCACCGACAATTTTGAGCGGCAAGTTGAGATCGAGTCCGGCGACTGGCCCACGATAATTCCATTCCGCCCCGAAGGTCAGATCACCGGGCAAGATTGTTACCGGTGGATCAAAAGTCTGGGTCTCGCCATTGGCGTTGCGAAAAGCGGTTGCCAAAATGGTTTTGCCTTCGTTTTTCAAAAACTCGGTCGAATGAGTCGCGCCATTGACCGCGGTTTCGATTCGCAAGATATTTTGCTCGGCTGAATTCTTTGCCGCGAAAACCTGGCGCGTCAGTGTTCCGGGTCGGTCCTCGCCTTCGCGAGTCAGGACATACTGCCAGATGGTGCCATCAGCGCTTGGGATCGGCCATTCCGCCCGGGCAGCCGAGGCACCAAGCACCATGCCAAACAAAACCGCAAAGAAACGCGACACACGGTACGCTAGCCGTGTTGCCAGCTGTCGGTCAAACGGGCGAAGCGTTAAACGGGAAGGTTCAAACGTTAAAAAGATTGAGGCGTTGAAGCGTCGAATTGGCCTTCTCTTACGTCTTAACGTTTCAAATGCCGCTTCTGCGGTTTTGTGCGGTGACCGAGCATTTCGCCAGCACGCGTGCGCGGGTCAATTCTCGTTAGCTTGCGTGATTGCGCCGGCGTGAGCAAAGGAGTGTGCGGAATGGTGCAAAGGTATTCCGCCACGAACCAGATGCTGCGCTGGGAGGTCATCCAACTACGACGATCAAAGCGGGAAAGGTCAACCGGTTGCGAGTAGCGGCGCAATGTTCGTTCGCTTCGCAGATTGAAATAAATGTTGAAATAACTCATCGCCAGTTCGCGCAGGGTGCGATAGACCGGTTCACGATAGCGGCAGCCGGTGAAGTTGGACTTTGCCACCGCGCCCCAGCAACCGCGCACCTTGAAAAGCGCGAGCACGTGGTCGGTATCGTTGTCTGCCTCGAGGTCCCAGAGAAGTGGAGGAAAACCGAGGACACGCAGCGCGGCCGCGCCGAAGATTGCGCCTTCGAGGCAATGTGCGGTGCGTTCGCGCAAAACTTTCCGCGGAGACCAGGCGGTATCAGCCAGGTGGTAGGGAAGGCGGTCGAGAAAATGCTGCACGCCAGCCGGAGTTTTCATGGCCCGTAATTGACGCAACTCAATCGGTGTAAATTCGCAAAGTCGATCGGCTTTTAAAATAGTTCCCATAAATTCGACCTTTTCACACTTCCATTCGCCACCGCTTTAAATCGGGTAATGTGCTTCCATGGCGACGAAGCCGTCTTGGTTTGGCGCGCAATGGGTCATGCTGGCGATCACGATTCTGTTGTTCGTCCTGGTCGCGCTTTTTGTCGATCTCAAGCCCGTAGTAGATGAAAACTTTTTCTTTTCAACCAGCGATCCCGGAGTCCAGCAATCCAAAAAGGTTGAGCAACGTTTCCCTTCCCAGCCGCAACTCATCCTGGCGGTGCCGTCCCGCGATATTACTTCGCCGCGCTACCTAAGTCGACTCCAACAACTGACCCAAAAGATTCAGGCGATCGATGAAGTTACTGGCGTCAAGAGTCTTACCGCCGGCCCGAAAAGTCCGGCCGATGCGCTGGTGAGTCCGTTTTGGCGTCGGCTGCTCGTGGCCAAGAATCAGAAGTCCAGCAATGTCATCATCTTTCTCGAAAACACTGACCCGGAAAAGCCGATCAAGAAGATCGAGACGATCGTGCATGAACAGAGCGAAAAGGATTTTCAAATTCACATCGCTGGCCCGCCTTATGTAGTCGAGCTAATCCGGCGCAGTCTCGCCCATGATTTCTGGTACTTCAGCGTTACTGCCGTGATTTTATTTGGGGTCACCATGGCAGCGATGTTCCGGTCGGCCCGAGTTTTCCTGGGCATGCTGGCGACTTGCACGAGCGCAGTCTTGTTGACCCTTCTGCTCGAATCGATCTGCGGCAAGAAGATCGGAATCCTCACGGTCAACCTCGGCACGATCGTCTTTGTCATTGCCTTGTCGCACCTGGTCTACATGACCTTTAACTGGCAAACCCTGGCCGACCGCAGGCATCGACTGGGCAAGGAATCACCGAATCTTGCGGCCGAGGCGCGGCGCATGACCTTTCCGCCATCGTTCTGGTCGATGGTCTGCGCTTCGTTAGGTTTCGGGAGTTTATTGATTGTGCAGGCCAAGCCGTTGCGTGAGCTCGGGTTCGGAGGTGTGCTCGGAAGTGTAGTAGCGTTAATCTGCGCCTATATCATGTACCCGCCTTTTCTGCGCTGGGCCGTTCCGCGTCAAAGCAAGCTGATCGAGCAAGAACCTCCGCGCGCATTTTGGTCACGACGTTATGCGGTGCTTTCGTTAGGCGTAATTGTCGTTAGTGCCGGGCTGGCACTTGGCCTGGCCGGAGTAAATACTGATCCAAATCTACTTGATTACTTCAAGTCGCATTCCGAGTTGCGCGATGGACTTGAGTACGTGGATCAAAGCGGCGGCTCCAACCCGCTGACGCTGGTCGTCTCGGCCGCGGACGGCAGCCTATTGAACACCGACGCCGCCTACGAAAAGATGTGGAAGCTGCATGGCGCCCTGGAGAATTACAAGGATGTCGGCACCGTAATTTCGCTGCCAACGCTGCTGGCGGAAGGCGACCGCGTGCCGTTTTCGTTTTTGATCAGCTACGAAAAGATGATGGAGCTAATGGAGCAGCCCAAGTATGCGCGGGTCGCGAAGGGCTTTGTCACCAAGGACCGCAGACACGCAATGTTTCTGCTGCGAATGGTGGAAGACCGGCGCGATAAGGATCGTACCAAGGTCGTGGAAGATATTCGTGCTATTTGCCAGAAGTATGGATTCAAAGCGGAACTAACCGGTGGGATCTACTATCTGCAGGGGCGCTTGGCCAAACTTGTCGCCTCCAGTCTCGTGACAGGCCTGTTCTGGTTGAATCTGCTTTTTATTATCATTGCATGGATCGTCGCGCGCAGCGTGCGCGGTGCCTTAGCCATGATCCTGAGCCTCACCCTGGTGCCGCTATGCATGCTTGGCGGCATTGGCTGGTTACATGTGCCGATGGATGTGATCTCGGCTCCCGCCACCAATGTCTGTATCGGTATTGCAATCGATTCCATGATTCATCTCGTGTTTGGCGTTCGCCGCGCCGAAGCGGATGGCGCAAAAGGCTGGGCGGCATGGGTCGCGGCGCGCGAAGAACAGTGGCGCGGCATCGTTTACTCTGACGTCATCATCGCTGCTGGTTTCGCTATCTTCGTTTTATCTGATTTCCCACCGACGCAACGTTTCGGCCTGGTGGTTCTGGCCGGTTGCATCATCGACATCCTGGCGAACTTGTTCGTCCTGCCGCTACTTGGGGGCGCCCAATGGAAAAAGAAATAATGGAATTCGGATTGCACTCTTCCGGGGAGCGCAGGCAGCTTGCCTGCGGTGTTCGGCAGCTTGCCGAACGCGATCTCGTCGGCAAGCTGCCGACGAGTACAGGCTGGCAGCCCGCGCTCCCCAGAGTCTATGCGCGGAATACGACTCAAAACAGTGAGCTCTAAGTTGATCGACAGCAATCGCCAGTCCGGCTCGGACCGTGAAGTTTGATCTTCAACCAACGCTGACCGGTGATCTAATCGAGTTGCGGCCGCTGCAGCCGGACGACTTCGACGCGCTGTTTTCCGCGGCGAGCGATCCGCTGATTTGGGAACAGCATCCGGAAAGCGACCGCTACCAGCGAGAAGTCTTCCAGAGATTTTTCGATGGTGCGCTCGAATCCAAGGGCGCATTCGCGATCATCGAACGCAAGTCGGGCCGGATTATTGGAAGCTCGAGATACTGCAACCTGGATCTAACGAATCGTGAGGTAGAAGTGGGCTGGACGTTCTTGGAGCGCGAATTCTGGGGCGGAACCTACAATCGCGAGTTGAAGCAATTGATGCTCGATCACGCCTTTCGATTTGTCGATCGCGTTCTCTTTGTCGTCGGCGAACAAAATTTTAGGTCGCAGAAGGCGCTCGCAAAAATTGGAGCCAGTTTTTTGAAGAAGGTTCAAGTTCCAGCCGACGATGGGACGATCAAAAGAAACGTCGTCTTTGTCATCAACGCCAGTTCATTCGCTAAATCGACCGCGTAAAGTACCCTTTATTGGTGGCGGCTTTCGCCACGAGCTTGGTGCTTTGGATCGGTCGCTGCCTTTCGCAGAACTTAAACGCTGTTCACACATCAACGAGCGCGCCAACTTGGCTGCCGATATCTCCGATTTCTCAAATGCCATCCGCGTCGGAATGCCAGGTTTTGCGAGGGAAAACGCTCAACGTTGAACGCCTAATATCCAACGCCCAACTCAGAGCGTCGATTCTGCAATTCGATGTTCGGTGTTCGATGTTTGCTGCTGTAACCGAGCCTACGCGGTCCGATCCCAGGCCAAGAGTCTCCTGAGGGACGTGCTTCTGCACGTCCAAGACGCGCCGGCGCCGATGACCGCGGCTACAATGCCGGATCATATTAGGCTGATGCCGCGCGTGAAGTTGTAGAGAAGGCCGAGGATTCCTGCTCCGATTATTACCGGAATGATGTCGATTTTGTAGCGTAGCATTGCGATAAAGGCAGCGGCGCAAAGCAAAACGGCAAACCAATCTACTGTGCCGTTGGCGGGAAAGAAAACACGGAGACCGAACCAGACCGCGAGATTGAGCACGACCCCGACGATTGCCGCGGTAATGGCGCTAAGCGCGCTGGTTAGTCTTGGATTACCACGCAATTGTTCGATGTAGGGGCCAGCCAGGAAAATCCAAAGAAAGCACGGCGTGAATGTAGCCCAGGTCGTAATCAGCGCGCCGATTGTGGCCGCAAGTAGCGGAGGTAAACCTTCCGGATGTTGCCATGCGCCCATGAAGCCAACGAATTGCAGCACCATGATTAACGGGCCGGGGGTAGTTTCCGCCAGACCAAGACCATCCATCATCTGGCCCGGCTTCAGCCAGCCATAATGAAATAGCGCTTGTTGCGCAACGTAGGGCAGGACCGCGTATGCGCCACCGAACGTGACCACGGCCGCTTTACTGAAAAACAAACCTTCTTTAAACAGCGTGCTCTCCCAGCCGCGCAGCGCACCGACGATCAATATCGGCATCAACCATAGCGTCAGCCAAAGAATCGAGACACGAAACGCATGCGCCAAGTTAGGTTGCGTATGCTGCGGTGATTCCTCGTCGTCGCCGATCACGGTTGAGGGCGATCCCGAAAGCTCTTTCGCTCCGTTCCAAAGCAATCCACCAAGAAATCCAATGATACCAGCGCCCAGAACAATTGCGGGAAATGGGACTTTTAAAAAATAGATCGCGATGAAAGCGAGCGCAGCCAACGCCCACATGACTTCGTTCTTAAGCGCTTTCCGGCCGATGCGAATGACCGCCGTCAACACGATCGCAGTTACGGCAGGTTTGAGTCCATAAAAAATGGCTGCGATCCAGGGGATGTTGCCGTAGGCGGCGTAGATGAAACTCAGCGTCCAGAGAATAAAAATCGACGGGATGACAAAAAATGCGCCGGCGACGATGCCGCCCCACGTTTTGTGAAGAAGCCAACCGATGTAGATGGCGAGCTGTTGCGCTTCCGGGCCGGGTAGCAACATGCAAAAGTTAAGCGCGTGCAGAAATCGCGATTGGCTGATCCACCTTTTCTTTTCCACCAGCTCGGTCTGCATGATGGCGATTTGGCCGGTCGGGCCGCCAAATGAAATAAATCC
>QHPN01000189.1:0-428 GCA_003219115.1 Verrucomicrobiota bacterium
TTGGCTTCATCGATTGGTTAGGCCTGTGCGGTGGCGATGGGAAATGCATTCTGGTGCAGGGCCTCTAGTAAATCAGAAAGATCGAACGTCCAGAACACTACAAACTTGGGATAATCCACGACAGTGTGCTCAATCTTTATCCCAGGGCTAAGCAAGACCTGATACGGGACGATCTGGACAATCTTGTCTCGCGGGAAAGTGTATCGCCAAAGCAATGCTCGGAGCACGAGCTCGTCGCGATACATGAGTAAACTGGCAAATGGCCAAGTGACGTTGAAAGCCCACCAGAAGTTACGTCCGATATGCTAGCCACCGGCTTGCGAATAGATCCAATCAGAGCGCGTGGCCATAGGGCCTAACGAGAATTAGAAGAATGTTCGTAATTAAAGGCGAATATGTTTTAACCTATCACGGCTCAGTCGGTGAAC
>QHPN01000189.1:467-6997 GCA_003219115.1 Verrucomicrobiota bacterium
CTGCCTGTGGTCGATTTGGCGTTTGTTTCGCGCGCATCGCACTATGGAAATGGTAGTAAACGGGCAGCGGCGGGGGAAGCAAATTTTGGCGGGGCCAGAACAGTTGAGGGTTGTTCGCCACGGCGAATCCGTCCGTCGGCGGATTGGTTGAGAGTTGAGGGGAAGGAGAGTTGAAGCGGGGGAACGGAGGAGCGGGAAAAACAAACACCGAACATCGAACGCCGAACGCCGAACACCGAACACCGAACGTCGAAATAGCGGAGGGCAAAGAGGTAAGGGGGTAAAGGTTCAGACGGGAAACGAAGATTCAAGAGGGTTGGCGTTCCCAAACCGAGTTTGGGAACGAGAAGGCATGTCGGGAGTCGGGACACTGAGGTCCCTCCCACATTACATGCGGAAGCGTTCGCCTAAATAGAGCTGGCGGCTGATCGGATCGTTGATGAGAAAATCTTTGGAGCCTTCGCTCTCGACCCGGCCTTCGTAGATGAGGTAGGCGCGATCGACGATCGATAAGGTTTCGCGCACGTTGTGGTCGGTGATAAGAATGGCGAGGCCGGACTTGCGCAGGTTGACCACAATTTGTTGCACATCATAGACCGCGATCGGGTCGACTCCGCTGAATGGTTCGTCGAGCATGAGCAGGCTCGGGCTGGTCACGAGGGAGCGGGCAATGGTGAGCCGGCGTTTTTCCCCGCCACTCAACGTTAACGCCGTGTTCTTCGCGATCTTCTCGATCCCGAATTGATGGAGCAAATGATCGCAACGCTGCCGTCGCTCGTGTTTGCTCAAGGACAGGGTCTCGAGAATCGCCATGATGTTTTGTTCCACCGTCATCTTGCGGAAAATCGATTCTTCCTGCGGCAAATATCCCATCCCGAGTCGCGCCCGTTTGTACATCGGGAAAGTGGTCACGTCTTGATCGCGAAAAATGACGCTACCGCTGTTGGGTCGAACAAGGCCGACGATCATGTAAAATGTCGTGGTCTTGCCGGCGCCATTGGGCCCGAGTAACCCGACGATCTCCCCGGCTTTGACGTTAACGTTGATGCCGTTCACGACGGCGCGGCCACCGTAAATTTTCACCAGTTCGCGGGTAGAGAGAACATCGGGCGGGACGGTCGCCTTCGCCCCGGCCGATGAAGGAGCTGCGGTCGCGCTAATCATGGCTTGGGCGAGGGTGATGGCGTGGCCGAGGATGATCCGGGTTTTTCTTCCTTCGGCTCCTGCCGAATCTCCGTTCGGCTTGGGCCATGAGTATCGAGGTGTCCGTCTTGATTAATAACCATCACGGTCTGGGCGCTGGTGGCAATGTGCATGTTTGGTCCAGCTCGACACTGCCATCCGTTGCCATGTAAACGGCGTGTTCGGAGCGACCAACGGCGTGGGTCGGTGGCCCGCCATTCGGATCGGGTCTGTCGCGCACCACGCCAACGTTGCCCTGCGCGATCGCTTTCTCCAATCCCTGGTCTCCGCCCTTATGCAAATAAACCGTTAACTTGTCTGACTGGAGATTGAATCTGGGATCGAACACTTTCACGTTACCGGTAAAAATACCGATGTTCTTCCCTGAATCGAAGGAGGCTTCATCGGCATAAATCTCGGTTGTGATCGGGCCTTTCGATTCGTTCTCGAGAGGATTTTTGGCGGCCGCGCCTGCCTTGGCCTTCGGCTTTGGCGAGTTCGCCGATTTGGGAGTTTGCCCGCCGGTGGTAACGACCTCATTCTGGCCAAAGGCAGTTATTACCAGGCTAAAGATTGCGAGTCCCAACAGCTTCATGGCTGCTTTTGCGGTGATGGTTGCGGCGATTGTTGCGGCCTCAGCTTCGATTGGTCGGTAATCACCATTTTGACGTTGCCGGTTATGGTTCCTTGCCGCGCAGCGGTGTCAAACCGAACAGTATCACCCACGATCTCGAAATCGGCGCGCTTGATCGTGGTTCGTTGCGGTGAAGTGAGGACACGAGTGTTCAAATCCAGCACGGAATCTGCCATTGCGATCTGGAGATCGATCTGATTGTCTTCGGTGTAGGTCGTGATGTTGAGATCGCGAAATTGCATGTGATTCTGATCGACTCGTCGCGCCGTCCCCGCAACGAAACGGCCTCGCAAATGTCCGTTCTCGTCAATATCGGGGAGCACAAGACCCTTGGCTTCATGACCGATCGGCAAGGGGACCTGACCTCCTGACCCTGGACTCGCACTGGCAGACTCAGACGGTGACTCCGCGCCTTTGGCTTTCTTATGCTTTTTCGGTTGCTGGGCGAAATCAGCCGGCGCAATCAGAAAAGCTAGCAACCCTAAAAATATCACGCGTCCAGCGCGACCGTTAAGAAACGGCAGCATGAACAGCTTTTAACACGCGAAGAATCTTCGGCAAATTTTTCAGTGGCAGTTGATTTGGGCCGTCGGAGAGAGCGCCCTCCGGATTCTCGTGGACTTCCATGAAAACGCCGTCGCATCCAGCGGCCACGGCGGCGCGTGCCAGGACTGGCGCGAGGTCTCCGTCACCCGAGGTGGAATCGCCGGCACCGCCGGGGCGTTGCACGGAATGGGTGGCGTCGAAAATCACGTGGTAGCCGGCCTCACGAATCCAGGCCAGCGACCGAAAATCCGCGACCAGGTTGTTGTAACCAAAAGTGGTGCCGCGTTCGGTAAAAAGGAATTGTTTCGCGCCAAATTTTTCCAATTTCTCGGCGATATTTTTCACGTCCCATGGGGCCAGGAACTGCCCTTTCTTGACGTTCACTGCGCGATCCGTTTCCACGGCGGCGCGGAGCAAATCGGTTTGCCGGCAAAGAAAAGCGGGGATTTGCAGTAAATCGATGAATTCGCCCGCCATTTCGGCCTCAGCGGGAGAATGGACATCCGTCGTGACCGGGATTTTTAGTTCGCGACCGATGGACGCGAGAATTTCGCAGCCTTCGCGTGGGCCAATTCCGCGAAATGATCTCACCGAGGTGCGGTTCGCTTTGTCGTAGGAAGCCTTGAAAATGAAGGGCGTCTTTTCCGTCGCACAAATCTTCGCGATTTTTTCCGCCATTCGCCGGACGAATTTTTCCGATTCGATCACGCACGGGCCGAGGATGAAGGCCGGCCTTCCGCCGCCGATGGTGACGTTTCTGATGCGAAGCTGGTCCATATGGAGATGCGTGATTGTAGCGGCAGTCTACCTGTCGCGCCATGGCCTTAGCGAAGGCGGATGACCGCCGAAACTACTAAGATCGGCGCTCATAGAGCGCCGCTACAGAAATTTTCGGCGGGTGAGATCGTAAATGACGAATGGGAGGTACAGCACAATGAAGAATGCGAGCGCGAGCAGATGCATTTCGAAGAGATAGAGCGGGCGATAATCCGAAAGAATATTAAGGAGGGTTTTCGCTTCCGGTTTGTGAAGGAGAAAACCGTAATTGAAGCCGGTGAAACGGTCGGTGACCAGGGTGACGATGAAATAGAGTTCGGTCCAAAGAAAGACGCGAACGATGGAGAAGGCGTGTGGTCGAAGATGATGGGTCAGCATTAGAAAAATGATGCCGATGATGATGCCGCAGTGGGAAGTGAAGAAACTGAAGAATCGGAAGTCGGGGAAACCGTAAATCAGATTCGGAGTTAGCACGGCTTGCACGGTCCCGCCGATTCCCCAGAAATAGGCGACCTCGAACCAGCGTGGTCGGCGGGTCCACATCGCGATGATGATCACCACCATCGCCCAATCGCAGAGTTGCATGGGTAAGAGTTGCTCCCAGCTGACGGCGCCGAATTGCCGGACTAACGATAGATAGACGAAGTAATTTGCAACCAGGATGAGGGAGATCGCGCCGACGATGATGCGTTCGATGATCGGCGATTTCGTCCAACGAACGAGCGCAGCGAACAGGAACGGCAGTGCAATGGTGAGAAAGATGACGGTGACATGTGCGGTGCCGTAGGGGTAAAAGGGATGAGCGGGATTCATTGGTCCGAGGCGGACTGGCGGTTGCAGATCAGATAACAGACGCGGCAAGTCGCGGCGAGCGGGTTTATCTGCTAATTCGTTGGAGGCGATTAGTTGTAGGGCGGCGATCTTCGCCGCCATTTGTTTTTCGACCGGCGGCCAGTATGGCCGCCCTTAAATTGACTGGGAGCAGTGCCCGTCCGGTTCGGACCTGCCAGGTCTTCGGATTTTGTGAGTTGTTCAGGTGGCCGAATTGGAAGTCGCCCCTTCCCAGTCAGGGCGTTATTTCAGCGCGCCAGCCAAAGATTGCAGGGAATGACATCGGCAAGCCATTCCAGATTCGGTGGCAACTGACCGCTTTTTTTCGCCGGATCGAGCGGCACAACGAATAAATCTGCCTCCATGGATTTCACGAAATCGGCCGCGGCGAACCCGGTGTTACCACGGATGCAACGCACCTCGATCGGCACATCAGTGTGACCGAGCGCAAGGACGAAATGTTCCAGTTTTGCGTCCTCGTCAGTTTCAAAGGGAGTGCCCTCCTGTTTCGCGCGCGCTTCGTCGAAGGTGGTGATGAGTCGCACCACGTAAACGCATTCGGATTTCTCCCGCGCCGCGAAGTGCAAGGTGCGCCGCAAACTTTTCGACCCGTGCTCAGAATATTCGGCGAGGAAAACGAGCTTACGCAATGGCTCCGGTTCCCGTGCCGGATGAGTGAAAAGAATGACCGAGCTGCCGCCTTCGCGGAGAAGCCGGCGGGCGACGTTGCCGAGGAAAGGGTGCAGCACCACTTCCTTCTCCAGCGCGCCGGCCACGATCAGATCGATCGCGTTCCGCTCGATCGCTCGCAGAATTGCCGTGGCCGGATCGCCCTGCTCGTAGTGAATGGGGGAATCTTTCGGCAAGGAGAGCCGTTCCAAGGCATCGGCAAACTTCGCGCTGGTCTCATTGCTTTTTTTGCCGACGTAAATCAGGCAAAGCTCGGCATCGAAACGATCGCGAATCCGTTTTGCCTCGGCGAGCACCTGCTCAAAACGAGGCGAAAAGGTGCTGGCAACGGCGATACTGCGATAAGGCGCTGGATCGAACATTCAGGGCAAATATTCTCCGGCTATCGTGCCCCCTCGGCAACTTGGATGCCATGAAAATGACGAATGACGAATGACCCGCCGACGTCCCGCCGTCGCGGGACTTCGGCGCGGCAGGCGAATGACGAAGCAATGATCCAATGCGAATGAGCAGGTGGATCAGCTCGCGCAAATGGGTTGTCATCCCGAGCGCAAGCGAGGGTTCTCACCAATCGCCATTGATCACGCAAGCCAGATCGGGTGCGCATCTTGAGGTTCCTCCTCGTCTTCGCGACTCGGGATGACGCGCTATGAGAGCGTGAGGCGAGGCCTGTGTCGATTGATCATTCGTCATTCCGGGAAGCCGCTGTTCCCGTCTTTTACATTTTGGGATTTCTGTACGAGGCTTTCCCGGTCATGCGGCGCGCGATTTATCCCGGCAGCTTCGATCCGGTGACGAATGGTCATCTCGATGTCATCGAGCGGGCCTGCACTCTCTTTGACGAAGTCATTGTCGCGGTCGCAATTAACGACCAAAAACAGCCACTCTTCGCCCCGGATGAGCGGCTGGCCATGCTGCGCAACGCGATCACGAACGATAACGTCCGAGTCGCGCCGATGGAAGGATTGCTGGTGGAATTTGCCGCCTCGGAGAATGCGCATGCCGTCGTGCGCGGATTGCGTGCCATTTCAGATTTCGAGTTTGAATTTCAGATGGCGCTGATGAACCGGAAATTGGATCCGGAGATCGAGACCATCTTCCTCATGCCGAAGGAGGAGTACACCTACCTCAGCTCACGTATCGTGAAAGAGATCGCGAAGCTCGGAGGAGATGTCTCCGCCTTTGTCCCGCTACCGGTGGCCAAAGCTCTGGCGAAAAAATTCAGGATAGAATTGGGAGAGGTAGCGCCCATAACATGAAGTTCGGAGGAGCATGAAAATCCACCTGAACCAGATTCCGGTGGAAGGTTTGCATCTCACCGGCGAGGAGGATTGCGCCTTGGGTGACCTGGGGTCGCAGGAAGTTCGCTGCGTCGGGCCGATGCGCTACAGCCTCGACCTCGGAATTTCTGATGGCTCGCTCTGGGCGAATGGAACAATCGCGCAAACGGTCGAGCTCGCCTGCGTTGCTTGCCTCGAGAAGTTCGAGCACGAAATCAAGGTCCCAGCGTTTGCCCTCCACACCGAACTGCACGGGCCGGAGACGGTCGATATCACGCCGTTCATGCGGGAGGATATCCTATTGAATCTGCCGCCGTATCCGCATTGCGATCGCGACGGCGGACGCGTCTGCAAGGGGGCGAAAGTGGAGACCCATGCCGAGGATCAGAAGGGGAAAGCGGACTGGAGCGCACTGGATAAGCTGAAGCTGAACCGTTGAAGCGTTTAAGCGTAAGCAATTCATCCGCTTAAACGTTTCAGCTCTTTAACGCTTCAACGGCCGGCGCGCCCATTTGTTTTTCTGCCAAAACATGCTTTGATAGGCGGCCCATGGGCGTTCCCAAACGTAAAACCTCAAAGATGCGGCTGCG
>QHPN01000190.1 GCA_003219115.1 Verrucomicrobiota bacterium
CAGGGTAGTTGGCGCCGCCCTTGCTCTTTGCCGACCTGTCCATAGGGTCAAATGCTCGTGGAAGATGATCAGGAGGAAAATTCCCAGCCGAAGGGAAAATGGCGTCGTCGTGCTTGGATTTCGCTCGCAATTTTTCTTGTCCTAATTGCCATTTTTCATCGACCGATTCTGCTCGGGGCCATTCATTGGTTCGCGGTTCATCGCGCCGCTAAGGAAAATCTAAAGCTCGACTTTCGCGCTGAAGGAAATGTTTTTACCGGGCTAACGATCCGTAATCTCCACATTGTTCCCACTGGCCCGGCAGCGGTTGAGATTGCCGACGCTGAGTATATTCACGCCGACTACAGTTTGTTCTCGTTGATTCGCGGTCATGCCGATTTCCTGAGGTCGATCGAGACGCGAAACGCGCGGGTGGTTATCGACCCGGCGAAAGTGCGAGTGAAAGTTTCGCCGCGTCCGCAGGAAAAGGTGACGTTGCCGGCCGTTTTTCCGGAGCGAGCGCGCCTGGAGAATGTGTCGATGATGGTGCGTGATCCGGCGCACGATTTCATCGCTGAGAATGTTGCGATCGATTTGAATCCGCGCGCCGCCGGTTTGCTGAGCGTCACTTTGTTGCAGTTACCGACTGGTGAAAAATGGACACGCGTAACTGGCACGACCAATTACGAGAATCGTAATCTCATTTTGCGCGACGTGGTGCTGAATGAGCAAACGCGGTTTCAGCTTATCAATGTTGATGCATCGCACATTCGTCAAAAAACGCTGGCCTTGCGCGGAGTTGGAAAGCTCGACGGTGCGCCGGTTGATTTGCAGGCATCGCTGACCGAGCAGGCGCGGTCGCTCTTTATCAAATCGCACGCCACCGCGCGGGATCTATCCATTTCGTCTGCGAAGAAACTCGGCTTGTTCGCGGACGCGCCAGTGCAGGGCGACATCGAGGCTTTTACTTTCGATTTTGTCGGGTTGTTGCGCGCGCCAAAAACGTGGACGGCATCGGGGGATGGAATTGTCCGCAATTTACAGGTCGCGGGCGCGACTTTCGATCGAGCAACAGCACACATTTCCGCTCACGATGGAGTGGCCACGGCGGAACCGATCGAGCTGACACGCGCCGGAACGGGACTGCAAGTTCACGGAACAGTTCAGCTGCCGGAAAAAGCCGACGATCTCGGCCGCAGTCCGGCCAAGTTTGAAATCGTCAGCAACGATCTCGATTTCGGGCCCATCACCTCGGCGATGGAAAATCCGTTGACCGGTCACGGGCAGGTCAATGGAACGCTGGAAGTCCGGGATCAACAGATGCAGGCCGCGCTTCGCGTTGGGGCAGGAGCGGTCAGTAGTCGTGATTTCAGTCTGGAAAAACTTGAGGCAGCAATTAACGCGACAAAAAACCTGCGAGTTCACAAAAAAGATGCTCCGTGGTTTGAGGGTATGCGGGCCGACATAAATGTGGTGCTCTCAGCTGCCCGGAACAGCGAGTTCGTAGTCGACACCGTTTCCGCTCACCTAGAGGAAAACGGTGACCTCGTTAATATCAGCAACCTTACCGTCCAGCGCGGACCCAATCAGATCGCAGGCAGCGGTTCGGTGCGCCTGCTTGCGGACGAAAAAGATTTCACCAAACAACCGGCAACGATCCAATTCGCTATCAACGCTCCGCAAACCGAATATTTTTGGAATGAGAATTCGCCGAATCGCGTCACTGGCGTGTTCAATGCCTCCGGTAGTGCGCGATGGAACGGCGCGATCGCGGACGGATGGTTCAATGTTTACGGAACGAACTTGCAGATCCGAAACTTATCTGTCCCGCAACTGAGCGGCGCGGGATCAATCTGGCAAAGCACGATTTTTCTCAACGACGTGACGGCCAATCTGAATCAACGCGATTTCGTGAATGGGCAGGGGACGCTTGATTTGCGCGGTGAAAGAAAATTCGCCGGCAAATTAGCCATCGATATCGCGGATTTGAAGACGCTGAAGCCGTTGCTGGAGGCCAGTGGAAACAAAACAGAGCTGGGCGGTTCGTTCACGATGAATTGGAATGGGCACGGGTCGCTCACCAAGCTAACGGAAATTGGATCGCTCAAGCTCGATTGGAAGAACGGCCGGCTCGGTAACATGAAGGCGATGACTGCGAACATCGACGCGACCTATTCGCACGCAGGCCTCGACATTCCAACCTTCTTTATCGGCAGCGATCGGATGGACTTCCAGGCGGTCGTTTCTGCCAAAGGCGAGACGCTCGAGATTTCGAAAATCCAGCTGGACCAGGGCCAGGCGAAATATGCTACAGGCTACGCGTCCGTCCCATTCATCTGGAAAAATGTCGGCACAAATCGGCCCGTTTTCCCGCGCGACGGAAAGGTGAATGCGAGCTTTGATTCGGCGAATCTCGATCTCAAGAAATTGTTCGACGACTTCGGAATGGAGCCGGCAGCGTCCGGATTTTTGTCCATCAAACTGCAAGCGGGCGGCACCCTTGCAGACTTGCAGGCGCATGTCGATGTCGATGGGCGGGATTTGCGCAACCCCAAGCTGACGAACTTTGATCCGGCGACGTTCCGCCTTTCCGCCGATGCCGCGGGAAACAAAATCAATGTTACGGGGGAATTGAAGCAACCGAGGATTCAGCCCGTCAGTATTGCCGCGACCATGCCATTCGATGCCGGAAAAATCCTGAGCACGCGTTCGTTTGACGAAAACGCGCCGCTGCAGGCGACGGTGCGATTGCCGCGAAGCCCGGTGAACTTCATGCGCCAATTCATTCCTGCGGTCGAGCAGCTCGACGGCGATGTGGCGTTTGATGTTGCGATCGGCGGGACCATTGCCCGTCCGGAATTCAGTGGCAGCGGCGATATCACGATCAATGCCGCGCGATTTACCAACGCGACTTTGCCGGCTTTGCGCGGGTTTCAATCGCGCCTGCTCTTTCGGGGCAACACTCTGAGCCTGGAAAGATTCCGCGGCGATCTGGCGGGTGGACCATTCAGCCTTGGTGGCCGGGTTGTTTTCACCAAACTGACGGAGCCGAACATGGATCTCGACCTGCGTGGCGAGAGCATTCTGATCGCGCGCAACGATTCTTTGACGGCGCGGGCGGATGCGAATCTGAAAGTAACAGGACCGGTAGCGAGCGCGACGGTGAAAGGGAACGTTGCTCTCACGAATAGCCATTTTCTCAAGGACATCGATTTGATCCCGATCGGATTGCCCGGCCGGCCCGCGCCCCAACCGGTGGAAGAGCGACCGGATTACTCGATTAAAACGCCGCCGTTGCGTGATTGGAAATTCGATATTGCGATCAAAACCAAGGATCCATTTTCCATTCGTGGGAATCTCGCCAACGGCGGTGCCCTGATTGATTTGCATTTGGGCGGGACCGGCGGGCGCCCGGAATTAAAAGGCACAGTCAAATTGCAGCATGTGGAAGCGACACTGCCGTTCAGCCGCCTCGATGTCACCAACGGGTTTCTTTACTTTGACCCGAGCGATTCGTTCAACCCGAAGATCGATCTGCAAGGCAGATCGTTGATCCGCGATTACACGGTGCGGGTTTATGTTTATGGCGACTCGCTTTCCCCCCAGGCAATTTTCACCAGCGAACCACCGCTGCCACAGGAGGAAATTATTTCGTTGCTCGCAACCGGCACCACGCGGCAGGAATTAACTGGAAGCGGAAACGTGCTGGCTGGTCGCGCCGCCATGCTGGTGGTGCAGCAGCTTTACCGCAAGATTTTCAAAAAAGGCCAGCCGACGCAGAGCAACTCCGTTTTCGATCGTTTGCAGGTCGACGTCGGCACGGTCGACCCGCGCACCGGGCGCGAGCAGGCCACGGCCCGGTTCAAAGTTAACGAGAATTGGGTGCTTGTCGGCGACATTGGAGTTGGGGGAGATTTTCGCGGTCAGGTGAAATACCTCATTCGATTCCATTGAGATGGGACGCGCGATTTTCCTGCTTGCCCTGGCCTTGGTTATCGGCGGACCAAGTCTTTGCGGGCAAAGCGCGGTGGATGTGAAGCGGCCCGAAGAGCGCGCACGCGAGCAGAAAGTCGTCGAGCGGGAGGAGAAGAAAAAAGCGCAAAGCACGAACCTTGAAATTCGCGGCGCGACGGCGTTCAAAGAGGATGAATTGCGCACGGTCCTGAAAGAACAGATCGCAACCATTCATGATTTCGGATTAACCGCGGCCCGCGCCGACGATGCCGCATTCTTTCTAGAGCTGTTTTATCGGAAACACGGCTACGCCAAAGTAGACGTGCATTACAGGATCGAGAGCGGGTCGCGTCTTGTTCTCGAGGTTACGGAAGGGCCGCAGGTTATTTTGAGCGCGATCAATTTCGCCGGTAACAGTCAGGTGCCCGCGGAAAAACTTTTCGAATATGCCGTCGGTCCGACGCGAGAGCGTTATTCGCGATTACAAAAGGAACTACCTTTTGTCGCGACCGACGTGCAAGAGGGAGCTGACCTGGTGCACCGCTATTACATTAGCGAGGGTTATCTGAATGCGGTGGTCGATCCGCCGCAATATCATTTCAGCGCGGACGGCACGCGCGTCGATGCGACCATTCCCGTGCACGAAGGGCGTCAGTATTTTTTCGGCAACCTCATTTTTCACGGCAATACGATTTACGCCCCGGAAACGTTGCGCGGGCAGATGCTCGATCTGCTTTCACAACCGTACACCGAGCACCGGGTAGATGACATTTCGCGGCGGCTCCAGGCTTATTTCAAAGCGCGCGGTTATTACGCAGTGAAAGTAGATGCGACGGGAGAATCGGAACAGGCCACGGGCGGTCACGTGCCGGTGATTGTCACGATTTCACCGGGTCCGGTTTATAAATTTGATGGCGTGAATGTGACCGGTCTGCAGCGGTTGCGGCCGAGTTATGTGCGCAATCGCTTTGCCTCGCTCGAGGGAAAGAACTACAGCCCGGACGTGCTGGACGAAAAATTCCGCGAGCTGATGCGGACCGGGCTCTTCAACGTTCTCCAGATCAATCCCCAGCCGGAGGCCGGAAATTCTCTTCAGCTCGATATTTCCGCTGAGGAGGCGAAGGCGAAAGAGTTCGGGTTTTCGGTCGGCTACGGGACATATGTCGGCGGAATTGTCGGGCTCAGCTTTGCCGATCGAGATCTTTTTGGTTATGGCCGGCCTCTGACCACATCGATTGAGATTTCGCAGCGCGGATACAAGGGAGAAATACTATGGGATGATCCCCATTTTTTCGAAAGCGACGTCGAGCTGAAGTTTCGAGTGAGTGCGTTTACGTTTGATTTCGAGGGTTATTCCAAGTTTGAAATCGGGGCCCGGACGGAATTCTCTTACAACATCACCAAACAATACCAGGTCGGTGTTTTCGGCTCGGAGCGGCGTGTCGAAATTGTCAGTAACGACATCAAGGACAAATTCATCGGTGAGACACGGTACTTTGTGAGTTCGATCGGATTGTTTCACACTCTCGATTTGCGCGATAGTCCGGTCGTGCCTAGCCGCGGTCTTGTCCTCGGTCAGACTTTCGAGCTCGCCGCCAATGCCCTCGGAAGCGACATAGAATTCTTTCGCACGACCGCGCGCGCCAGTTACTTCATTCCGATTGGAAAGACATTGCTGGAAGTCGGCACCCGCGCCGGGTTGATCCGGCCGCTGAAGGAAAGCACCAGCGACATCACCGCCATTCCAATCGACGAGCGTTTCTTTAATGGTGGTCGGTGCGCAGCTTCGCCGAGCGCGATCTCGGGCCGCATGATCATAGGGGCCATCCGCTTGGCGGGGAATTTTATACCATCTTTAACCTCGAATATACCTTCCCCCTTTACGGCGAATTACAGGGCGCGTTTTTTGTCGATGCCGGCAACTTGCTGCCCGAAGCGGATAATCCCGGCTTCAATGACATGCGCTATGGGATCGGCGCGGGGTTACGTTACAAACTTCCCATTGGTCCGATCCGGCTCGATTATGGGGTGAACCCAGATCCGCGTGAGCATGAAG
>QHPN01000191.1 GCA_003219115.1 Verrucomicrobiota bacterium
AGCCGCTCCGATTCATCGTAAAAGGTTTCGACGCGGTCCGACGGCGGCCGGGTTAAGCCCGCGAGAATTGTCAGCGCGATGATGTCGTCGGTCGCGACTGCTTCGGAATGCGGTTTGGAAAGGTAACCGCGTGCGCGCTGATAACTGGCACGGGCTGATTTGGAAATGTATTGCGCGATCCCTTCATTCAACCAGCAGGGAATGCCATCGGAATAGAATCGGTGGAGAACGAGATGGACGATCTCGTGCCCGAGGACATTTCCGGAAAATTTTTGTTCCGGATTGCGGAGAATAAACAGGCTCCCCTGCGAATGGATGCCGCCCGTCCATTGTTCCAATTCGCCCAGACCCTGAAACTGCTGCCAATCCTCCGGACGTTCGAAAATGTAAACGTGGGATTTGATATCGGTGGTCGGCTGGTCGCGTTCCAGCTCTTTCGCGACGACACGATAATGAAATTCCGCTTCCACCGAGATCGGCGTGGCCACATAGGTATGCGCGAAGTGATAGATGAAATGCTCAGTCTCGCCGTGTTTCCATTGTTTCGGATTAATGCTGAGCGCTTTTTCGCCGAGCGAATTCGGGTCGCGCTGGCTGAGCTGGGAAAACTCAACTTCGGGCAGCGAGTTGAGCCCCGTCTGCGCCATCGCAGACGGTATGATCGAGAGAAAGGCGAGAAGGATGGAAACTGGGCGCATCGAAGTGTCGTGAAGCTAATCGCGTGCGAGGGATCGCGAACATTGTTTGGTCGAGCTTCGCACCGTGAATTTCGGAGACCACAGGCTGGCAGCCTGTAGGGCAATCGGGCATCAAGCTGCCGAAAAATTCGAGCGCACGCGGTCAGAGTCTGCAAGTGTCGGTAGCTTGCCGATGAGATCAGTTCCGGGTAGCGCACGCGTCTCGCGTGTTGGCGATCGTATCCTCGCGATCGCGGACTTTTGGAAAGACTGTTTCGGCGAGACGCCGAAACCAACACGCGAGACGCGTGCGCTACCCAGATCGGGGATTAGACGCGCGAGCGCCGCCCGCTCGAACTCAAGGTTGCAGGCGCCCGCTGCAGGTCACGTCTGCTACGAGCTAATTAACTTTCTCCAGCGTTCCCATTCCGGACGTTTTCGACCGCGATTTTCCGGTGACGCTTAGCTGGCTTGTGCTATAGGTCGCCGTTCGGCCATCTTCGTTCACCATCAGAGTCGCCTGCACCTGAACGGTCGTGCTCGTACCGACCTTGTATGATCGTCTGTAATTGAGCGATCTTCCCTCGCGAGAAACTGAGCCGCCAGTCATATTGCTCCAGTGGGTTTCCGTCTGATCGATATTCAAGTCAACCGCCGAGTCCCATGTGTTCTTTGGACCAATACTGTGAACATTCCCGCGCCACGTACCGGCAAATAATTTCCCCGACTGCGACATCGAAGATAGCGACGCGGTTTGTGACCAGGCTGCAGTAGTCAATTGTTCCTTGGCGGGAATCAGATCGGCCACGTTTGTGGGCGTGGCTCTCGGAATAGGTTCGCTCGGACCAGGTGTAAGCGGCGCAGCGGGTGCGAGTGGCGGCGTCTCCACACTTTTTGCTATCTCAACGTCGGCTCTCGGAACGCGCGTGGAGAGAAACCAGCTGCCGCCCACGACCGCCACGCCAATGACCGCGGTCGCGCTGTAAAGCAAAACTGAAGTCGCCGCTCGCTTCTTTCGGATTCGGCGAATTTTCTCCGGCGCACGAGAATTGCCCGCTTCTGAACTGTATAGGTTTACGAGCGCAATGCGGTAACCGTGTTTCACTTCACACTCCCCTAAATCGTGCAGCAACGGTCGCCAGCGCGCGTGATGCTCAAGATCTTCAGCCACATGTTTGGAGAGCAAAATGTGTCCCGCATCACCGCAATCCATGACACGCTGCGCGATATTGATACCCGCCCCCGCAACGTTTGTCTTGTTGTTGACGTCGGTGACTTCACTTACGGGTCCGCAGTGAATTCCCATTCGAACAGAGAATGGCAGGGTCCGGCTTCGTAGCGCCTTGCTAATCTGCAGTGCGCACTGGGCCGGCGATTCCGGACTGTCTCGGAAGACCAGCGCCATTCCGTCTCCCGTCGCTATTCGTAATAACCTGTGCTTTTTCTCAGCGAGGCGAAACTGCTCGGTTCCCTGCACGAGCTCATTCAGCTCACGAAATAACCGCGTCTGCTCGTTAATGAGCAGCTTTGAGTAGCCCACTACATCGATGAACAAGACATGCCCGATTCGGAATCTGACATCAGGAGTCGTTTCCGTGGGCATGGACGGGCTTGGCAGAATACCAAGCCGGCGCAATGGCGGGAAGTTTTCTTTTGACTGGATATCAGCAACCCCTCTGGACCACGCCTGGTGATTAGACTTCTTCGGCGGTAGTCAACCCAAGCGCCTGCACGGTAGCTTCATCTATCGCTGCCGTGAGTTCAAGGTTATGATCACGTTGGTACGCGGCGAGTGCATCTCGCGTCTGCTGGCCAAGCTGACCATCAATCTCCCCGGCGTAGTAGCCTTGATCCTGGAGGGCCTCCTGAATGTTCACTACTACCTGGTCAGGCGGCAGGTTCGCGTAGGCGAAAATCGGGCCATCATAGACGTACCCTGAATAGACCGGATCATAACCCCACGCTGGGAACCAGTAGCCGCCATCCCAATACCAGTTACCGCCCCAGTAGTTGCCACCGACGAAGACCACTCGATTGTAATGTCCCCGCCACCATCCACGGTCATGCCAGGAGCGGTGATAGCCGCTATACAAAGTGTGGTAATTTCGCCAATGCTGACCGCTCCGCCAATGACCGGCGAATTGGTTCGGCCTAGCAGATCCGCGGTTGATCGGATGATTTGCCGACACTCCCGCGGCATGCTGACCTTTGAAGCCGTTGCCCGCCCGGGCATCCAAGCCCTGCTGCGTACCTTTACCTGAACTGAGACTGTGCTTCGCCTCTCGCTGTGAAGTGAGCTCAGGCTGCGCCTCATGATGCGAATTGAGACCGTGCTTCGCCTCTTGCTGTGAAGTCAGACCATGCTGTGTCTCTTGAGATCCAGCGAGACCATTCTTTGTCTCTTGATGCGAGGTGAGGCCATGCTCCGAATGACCGGTCTGCCCCGAGGTCTGAAGGTCATTTCCAGCGTTATGCTGGGCGCCGCCAACGTTATGTTGGGCGCCGCCAATGCCGGGGCCGTGAGAAATAGTACGTCCGGCCGTTACCGGAGCACCTTTACCGGCCTTTGCTCCTGAACTTGCAGCTGTATGAGCCGCTTTCCCACCGTTGTCTTTCTTCTGTTTATCGTCTGCGGAAGCGATTAATGGCAAGAAAAGAACTAACGATGCGCAAATGCAAATCACGATTTTCATATTTTTCCTGCGTTTGAACAAACTGCACCAAAATGTACGTCCAGCAGCAAGCACATAATCTCCGGGAGACACGATTTTCGCGCGATTAATGAAAAATCTTGACACACCGCTCTCGGTTCCGGTGGAATTATGCCGTGTCACGGCGGACGATTACTCTCATAGCTATCTTTCTCGGAGCGCTGCTGGTTGCAAATATTGTCGTCTTGGCAATTTGGCTCCCGAGTCGGAAGACCGGTGCGGGGAAAAATGAAGCCTCGACCTCCCTCGCTTCATCGGTTATTTCCGCTTCGTTACCTCGAAACAACACGACTCCGGCTGCAACGGTCGGCCCGGCTTCCGGGAACGCAGCGCAGATAAACACGGACTCTGCTCTGGAACGTCAGCTTACGTCCGCCAGCGGCAACCTTCGCATAAAATACTTCCGCGATCGCAAGACGAAGATGCGCCGAATTGCTCTGGAAGATGTGCGCCATCCAAGTGCCGACGCAGTTTTGTGCGAATCGAAAGGCGCGGTCTGGGCGTTGGTGTCGCCTGATGATCAATGGGTGGCCGTGAACGAACGAAACGCGGCTGACGGACGCGGTATCCGGCTTTACCATCGCGAGAGCGATTCTTCTCTTCGCTATGTCCTCGCGGAGAGTTCGAGCCCACAAGGTCGCACGCTGCAAGATGCGGTCTGGCTGAATTACATCAGCGCCACCCATTCCGACCCGAATACGCCACGTCGCGGTGCCTCGAAGCAAGTTGACCCCATTCCCGATCAACCCGTGGCTGCATCGGCAATGGCTAATGGCTCCGCCACTGATCAGGATGACAGTCAGCTGCGTGCGCCGCAGGAGCAAGAGCCAGAGCAGGAAACGGCGGCCGCTGATTCGTCGGCGAAAAATGAACAGGATGCGAACATGGACACTGCTGACGATACCGAGTTGCCGGGCGAAAAATTTCCCGCGACGCGCCTGGACGAATTGACGGTGCCCGACGTTAACGAATCGAGTTTAAGCGAGGTTATCTATGCAATTAACGAGATGTATGCGCGCCACGGCGCCGAGTTCAAAGATAAAAACGTTGCCGGTCAATTCTCAGAGTTTTCCTGGTATAAACGGCGCCCTGGCGTGACGTTGGCCGATGCCGAAGGGGAGTTTAGCGATCTCGAGAAACAGAACCTAAAAGTGTTGCAGCGATGTCGCGACGCCAAGATTGCGGCGAGCCGCCGAAAGTCGCGCCCAGTACGCGGTGAAAGGGCGGAGGAGGAAACGACCGGCCAGAAGATACTGCGCGGGATACAGACGTGGCACGATCTCGGCGCGCCCATGCCGCCTCACCCTTAAGGATTTGCTCGGGCAAACTCGATCTCAGTTGTCTGGTGCTGACTGAAGCCGGTTCGAGCCTTACGAGGTGACGTAATGAAAGGCCTGCTACGACTCGCATTAATTGCGCGATAGCGGCGCTCGGCACGAGGATGTTTTGTTCGGCGCTTGTTTTCCCAACCCAAATTTTTGGGTTGTCGCGCCAAACGACGTTTCAGGTCCCGACATCAAGCGGGAAATATCAAAGTCAGCTTTAGTGACTGCGCTATCGCCGACTGCGACAGCGCTCTGCAATACGAGAGAGTTCGCGAAAGCGAGCCTGCGCTCCCCAGCCAAGAGAAGCTAAACGCGCGAGCGCCGCCGGCCGTTGTTGCGGGAGTATTTTACCGGACGGCGTTTAGGTTCAATTTTCGTTAGCCCGGTGCCGCTCTTTACTTCCATGATTTGATCGCGCAGAAGTGCCGCCCGCTCGAACTCGAGATTAGCCGACGCGCGCTGCATTTCGTCTTCCAGCTCGCGGAGCAATTCCGTCAGATCGAAGTTTCCGCCGGCTTCGTTAATAACTGACGAAGCGATTTCGCGGCCGCGCAGGATAGTATGCAAACTTTCCTGCACCGCCCGTCGGACAGTCTGCGGGGTGATGCCGTGCTTTTCGTTGTATTCGGTCTGTTTCGCGCGCCGGTATTCCGAAATCGAAATCAACGCCTGCATGCTGTCGGTGACCTGATCGGCGAAC
>QHPN01000192.1 GCA_003219115.1 Verrucomicrobiota bacterium
TTCACTCGTCGAGATTGATCTTCTTTCGAATGACCTTGCCGCTCTTGATTGCGTCGATTGAATCGAGCAGGCGTTTTGCGTTCGCGGGCGAGCGGAGAAGGTGAGCGGTCTCCTCTAGCGATTCATACTCTGCGAGCGACAGCATCACGACCGCTTGGTCGCGATTGCGAGTGATGATGACTGGTGAGTTATCTTCACACACGCGATTGATGGTGGAGGCGAGATTTTCCCGGGCAGCTGTACAGTTGGACGGGTGTCAACTCGGCATATCGGAGGCTCTTACGAAAACGCCGACTCGCCATTACAAAACGGGAATCTTGTGGTCTCAATTTCCCTAAACCGCACTAGTCTCTTAGCCGCATCTCGTTGGTGAGAACAAAGCCCAGCTGCTCGTACAGGGCGCGGGCGTCGTCGGAGGCGTGAAGGACGAGATCGTCGAGACTTTGTTCGCGTGACCAGGCGATGATCTCCTGCATCAGACGCTTGGCAATTCCGCGCCGGCGCCATTCCGGTTCGGTGAAGACGTTAACGATTAATCCCTGACGACCTTTAGTAATTGTGATCTTGCCATCTTCATGGCGATGCGGAAACGGCGGAACTACTCGAATGATCACGCCGGCACCTGCGATAATCTTTTGTGGATTATTGGGTTCGCTTGCGAGCCAGCCAAAGTACTCGCCGGAAGCGAGCGCTTTGCTTAAGCGATCCAACGCTTTCGTGCGGAACGATTCGAATAATTCATCCGGCACCAGTCCCATGTCTTGAAACATGCGGGCGCGATGCCAGCCGATCACAGCAACATCGTGCGGTGTGGCTGGGCGGATGCGAAATTCCTGCGACACGAAGCGAAAACTCTGTTGCCCAAGTGACTCTTGCAAGGAAAGACAGCTCGATTCCACGCTGTGATTCCGATAAAAATGGCGGCACGCAGAGGGGTCGCGGCACCCGCCTTCGCCTCGCTACGGCGCGGCAGGCTGAGGCCCTCCTACATTATGGCTGACCTTGAGGCAGAGATTGAAAAGTTGACGGCAGCGATTGCAGCTTTGGAATCGCAAAGAAGCAGTCTGGGCAACGCTGTGGTAGATCCGGCGATCGCTGCCCTGCGAGCACAGTTAACGCAACTGGAAAGCAGGGCAGCGGATGCAGAGGTAGGTGAACGCAAAGTGGTAACGATTGTGTTCGCCGATGTCTCGGGCTTCACCGCGCTTTCTGAAACGCTCGATCCCGAAAAGGTTCGCGAATTAATCAACGCCTGCTTCGACTGGCTGGTCCCGGTGGTGCAGAAATACGATGGGACGATCGATAAATTCATCGGCGACGAAATTATGGCGTTGTTTGGTGCGCCGGTGGCACACGAGGACGATGCCGAGCGCGCCTTGCGCGCGGCCCTTGAGATGATGGACGTCATCGCTGCATTTAATGGCGCTAATGGGACCGAGCTCGGTCTGCATACCGGCATAAACACCGGACTTGTCGTCGCGGGACAAATCGGCGGCCATGATCGGCGCGATTATTCGGTCATGGGCGATGCCGTTAATCTGGCGGCGCGATTGGAAGATGCATCTCCGGTTGGTGAAATTTTTGTCGGGCCCGCCACTTACCGATTGACGAAACAGCTCTTTGATTTCGAACCAGTCCCTCCGCTGACGTTAAAGGGAAAAGAAGCGCCAGTGGAAGTCCGCCGATTGCTGGGCGCGAAGACGGTGCCCAAGTCCACTCGCGGGATTGAAGGATTGTGCGCGCCGCTGGTCGGTCGTGATGAAGAGCTTGCCGAAATACGCGAGGCACTCGCCGCTCTCGGACGTGGGCAGGGGAGCACGCTGGCGATTCTGGGTGAAGCGGGCCTGGGTAAGAGCCGCTTGATCGCGGAAACCCGGGCGCTATTGCCCGCGAAGACCACATGGGCGGAGGGTCGCGCGCTCTCTTACACCGCCGGCATGAGCTACTGGCTCGCGCGCGAGATTTTGCTAAGCCTGCTCGGTGCCAAAGCGGGAGCTTCGCAATCCGAGATCGCGGCGGCGCTGTGGAATAGCCTAAACGGGCAATCGGCTTTTTACCCATTCCTGGCTCGCTTGTTGGAGTTGCCGATGGAGGCCGCGGCCGAAGAGCAGGTGAAATTTCTTTCCAGCGAGACGCTTCGATCGCGCATTTTGGAGGCGTTGCGCGGTTATGTTCACGATTGCGCTCAACGCTCGCCACTGGTCCTGGTCTGGGAAGATCTGCATTGGTGTGATCCTTCTTCCTGGGAAGTCTTGGAAACGCTGTTTCCGCTCTGTAACAACGTTCCACTTTTGATGCTCTACGTGAGTCGACTGGAGGACAATCGCGTCGTGGAAATGCTGCGGGAACATGACGGCAAATGCATTCGTCGCACGATTCGCTTGTCGCCTTTGAGTCGCGACGAAGGTCACGTGCTCGTTCAACAATTGCTAAAGATCGAGAACCTTCCTGAACGGTTGCGCGAATTGATTCTGAACCGCGCCGAGGGAAATCCATTTTTCGTCGAAGAGCTTCTTCGCTCCTTGATCGATACCGGGGTAATCGTATTGCAGGAAGGCCGAGCCACGGCCGTGCGCGAGATTCAGGCGCTGGAAATTCCAGAAACGCTCCACGGCGTTCTGGCGGCGCGCATTGATCGCCTCCCGTCGGAGAGCAAACAAACCCTGCAACGTGCTTCGGTTATTGGCCGAATTTTTCAGCAGTGGGTGCTCGCCTATATTTGTGAGGAAAAGGCCAGACCCAAACTGCAGGCCTCCCTCGGAGAATTGCAGCGCCGAGAGTTTATTCAATCGCGCGAACAGCACGCATCGGAAACGGCCGGCCTTGAACGCGACGAATACATTTTCAAGCACGCCATCACGCACGACGTTGCCTATGGCTCGATGCTGCTCGCCCGGCGCAAGGAACTGCATCGGCAAATCGCCGAAGCGATTGAAACGCTTTTTCCCGGCCGGATCGACGAACTCTCGGCGACGTTGGGCTACCATTTCGAACGAGCTGAAGCCACGGAGCGGGCCGTCTTTTATCTGGGACGCGCCGCCGAGCGAGCGAAGGCAACATTCGCCAATGCCGAAGCCATCGGCTTTTATGAAACAGCAATCCGGCTGATCGCACGCGCGGGCGAGGAACAATTTCGTCGGGATGCTGCGCGGTTAAACGAGGGCCTGGGCGATGTCCTGACTCTCGCCGGCCGCCATGATGATGCGCGGACTGCGTTCGCTCGCGCCCTGAATCTTGTCGAAAACGCAGAGCTCATGTCGCGAGCACGGCTTCATCGCAAGATTGGTTTTAGTCATAGCTTGCAACGGCATTTTGCCGAAACCACACGCGAATTCGACCTGGCCGATAAAGAACTGGGTGAGCCGTCGGAGAAGCAGCGCGCCGATTGGTGGGAGGAAAAAGTGTGGATCCAACTCGAACGAATGCACCTTTTTTACTGGCAGGGGATGGTGAAAGAGATGCGGGAACTGGCGCATCAATTTCGACCCGTGATCATCGAGCGCGGCGCCGCCTGGCAGCGAGCAAGATTTCTGAAAACGCTCGCCCTCTCCCTCTTGATGGATTCGCGCTTCCGGCCGTCGCTGGAATGTGTCGAACTGGCGAGACGCGCGGTCGCGGCGAGTGAAGAAGCGAACAACCTGGCGGAAGCCGTGCATGTTAATTTTGTTCTGGGGTTGATCGAGCTATTCCACGGTGATCTTCGTGATGCCGCGGAGCAGTGTGGCAAGGCCTTCAGAATGGCCGAGCGCACAGGCGACTTGGTTTTGCAAGCGCGTTGCCTCGCCTATCGCGCGGTCGCCTATCGCCGGCTCAGTGACGTTCCGAGATGTAGAACGGAAGCCGAAAAGACACTGGTGCTCACGGAGGAACTGAAAATGGTGGAGTACGTGGCGATGGCAAAGGCGAGTCTTGCCTGGGCGGCGTGGCGCGAGAAAAATGAAGGTGAGGCCCAGAAACTCGCGAGTGAAGCGCTC
>QHPN01000061.1 GCA_003219115.1 Verrucomicrobiota bacterium
TCAAATTTGTATTTGTTCTTGAGTTCCTTCCGGAGATAGACGTTTTCGCGCAGTGCCGCCTGGTAATCGAGCGCACGCTGCACCGTCATTTGCAGCTCATCGATCTTGAAAGGTTTGGTGACGTAATCGTACGCGCCCATCTTCATCGCTTCGACCGCGGTCTCGACCGAGGCGTATGCGGTGATTAGAATGACAGCGGTTTGCCGGAGATGTTCGCGCACATGTCGGAGGACATCGAAACCGGTCATTGTTTCCATTCGAATGTCGGCGATGACGACATGAGGTTGAATCGAGTCCATCTGCTCGACGGCTTTCGGCGCGGCGTTGAACGGGAAAACTTGGTGCCCTTTTTCCCGACAGAGGGTGACGATGACTTCTACCATCGCGGGCTCGTCATCGATGATTACGATTTTAGCCATTCGCAGCGCGGAGAATATTTCAGTTTTGAGAAAAAGAAAGAGGAAATGCGGACGTTAGGGAGTCAGGGTGATCTTACCATGGAGCATGATCCATGGAACTTTGGTGACAAAATTGAGAATTGTCTCAAAAACGTCGGCCGATTTTATAAATGGTAGAGCAATTATATCTGCCACAAAATTGGCGCTGATTTTTCCGAGCTCGCCGCTTTCCTCTAAAGCACGCGCCGGGTTTATCGTCACCATTTCCAAGACTTTTTGCGGCTGAACACGAAATCGCTCCCGAAACATTCGCATTTCTGCGAACAAGCTCAGGTTGTCATTGCTCGCGAGGCTATCCGTCCCTAGACAAATGTTGAAGCCGAGTTCGCTCAGCCTTTCGAATTGGAAATCGCTGTGCCCGCAATAGGCGTGGCTGCGCGGGCAGTGCACGATTGAGAACTTCTGCGGAATTTTCGCGAGTAAATCGAAATCGCTTTCGGTTAGCTCGTTCAAGTGTGCGATGATCCATGGTCGCATCATCCCGAGCGATTCCGCCGGTCCGGTCGAAGACTCGCCGCGGCGAGCTTGGACCGAGGGATCAGATGGCGAAAGCTGAAGAGTACGAACAAAGGCTTGCAGTGGCGTCAGCCTGCCGCAGTCGTTCATGTCGCGGCCGATCTCTTTTAGAAATTGATAAAGCGGTCCCTTGGCATCGCGGAACATTTGCATTTCTTCGCGTGATTCCGAGAGGTGCGTCGTTAACAGGAAATTGTCGCGTTCCGCAATGTCCGCGCAGCATCGGTACAAGTTGGCCGAGGCCGTGAACGGCGCGTGTGGCGCAAGCCCTTTGCGATCTGTGGTCTTCAAAGTTCCAAGCGCGCGATCAACAATTTCGTTTCTCCTGGAAACGTGACTGCTTAAAGCAGTCGAGTTTTCCAGTCGCTTTCGGACATCAATCAGTTCTGCAAACCACCATGTCCGGATCGGGTCCTGGACCTGCGCGATCAATTCCGGGAACGCGGTCAGATTCGCGATGGTGGTTATTCCAAATTGTTTCGCTTCGGCAAAACCTTGGTTGATCGAGGCGACGTAGTCTTCGGCCGAAAGCTTGGCCTTTTCCGCATTGATCGCGCGGATCCAATCAGTGAACGATTGCGGTGGCGGAATTTTGCCGCGCAAGCAGGTGTAATCGAGATGGCAATGGGCGTTGATCAGCCCCGGCAAAAGGATGTGCTCGTCGAGATCAATGATTTCATCATCGGCGGAAGCGAGTTCCGAAGATTTTCCGACTTCAACAATTCGGTCTTCCCGCACCCGCAATGCGCCGTTTTCAATCGGCGGCCCGTTCATCGTGACGACGACGCGCGCGCGAACGATCATTTCCTGCTGTAGCGGCGGTCTATGACCGTCGCAAACATGCGCACGGCTCGACAGAGTCTCGCCCTACCAAGAAATCATCGCGCGCGCATTGGTAGGGCGAGACTCTGTCGAGCCGCATATCGCAGTCTGCTTGTGTCCCAAAATTTAGGGCGCTGACGACGCAGCGCCCTCCATCTTGACCATGTCGCGGCAGGCGGCAACGAGGAGATTGCATGCTTCCTGACACAGAAGCGGAATGCATGTTTCACCCTTTCCCATCTGATCGGCGGCAGGATCAAACTTTTCCGGCGGTAATTTAGCGGACGGGACTGTTTTCCTCTCATCCCGTTTCCACAAAATCGTGCGCAAGCATCCGCCATCGGAGCGGCAAAAATTTCCGACCAGCGCATCGACCTGTTCGTCGGAAATTTTTGCCGCGACGCGATACATTCCACTCTGACGATTCAATGTCTCCCTCAGCGAAGTCGTGCTGAGTCGCCCTCCCTTGAACGTGTGCAAGACCGCGAGCCGGCCTGGATAGATGGCATCGATTGCTCGCGAAGCTTCTTCGGAATTATTCGCGAAAATTTTCCAGCCGCGGCGTAGCGTCGGCGCTGTCTTTAGTGGTCGATAACGGTCCTTATCGTCAAATTTCGCGATCTCAACTGCGTCATCGACTTGGCATTGCTGCAAATCGATTCGGCCGACGTCCTCGCGATGACACAGAATAAATCCATTCTCAGACAATGAAATTTCCAGTTGTCCGATCCGCGAAATCTTCCCCGTAACTAACGATTCGAGCAGCCGCTCGGGTTCCTTCACCGAAGAGCGCGCCAGATAATCCGCGCCACCCCTTCGAGAAAATCGCGATCCGATTTGTCGAAGGCGTTGACCTTCGCGCTTTCCACATTGATCACACCCAAAACGCGATCGTGTTCGTCATCGATAATGGGCACGATGACCTCTGATTTTGTTGACCAAAAGTTCGGCAGAAAACACGGCTCCTTGCGCACGTCGGGGACTATCACGGTGCAACGTTCTTCCTTTGCCTTGGCGCTCAATCCTTGCGTGACTGGGAATCGCGGGCAGGCCGGTTTCATTTTGTTGGTTGCGGCTTCGATGACGAAATCGTTTCGCTTAATTTTGTAAACGCCGACCCAGCGATATTTGCAGGTGCGTTGCACCAGCTCGGCGATCTCTTCCACCACATCGTGGCCCTTCCCGCCAGCGACGATGGTCGCGCCAATTTCCTGAAGCGCTCGGCCTTTGCGATCGCGGCGGAACGGGTTCTCCCGGCTTCGTTGCGTCTTCGCTGTTGTCTTAGCCGGCATGGGTCAAGTTACGCGCATTTAGCGTCTGCTCAACGATGATATCGGCAAATCGGGGATCCGTCCCGATCGCCTTGGCGTAATACAGGGAGCGTCCTCGTATTTGGTGCGGGTTTTCACGAAAGATCTCCGGACCAGTGCGCTCGATTCCGAGCAATTTCGGGATGTCCTCGTAGCTGTGCAAGCCGTCCGCGATAAAAAATGGGACGACGATCACATTGGGCGCGTTTGTCAGTTGATCCCAATTCGCGATCAATGGCGGTTCTTCCATATAGGCGTTGCCGACGCTGGCGAATTCGCCGCGGGCGCGAATCCGTTCCGCCTCGCGTTTGGCCGCGATGGCGCTGTTGTCGTTTAACTCCGTTCCGTGCGCAACGATGAGAAGCGCGGTCTCCGTTGGTTCTATCCCAGGTGCGATCTCGTGGGCGCGAGTCAGCAGCAATTTGGTCACGATCGGATTGTTCCCGACCGGTTCGCAATAGATCCAGGTCTGGCCATTTGCGCGGGTCGTAACCGGTCCCTTCAATTCTAACTCCCGCGGAATCACCGTCTGCGTGAAATATCCTTCGCTGATGAAATTCGGAACCACGAAAACCTCGCGAATTGTACGATCCGCGAAAAAAAATCGCGCGTCGCGCAAACTCGGCTCCTCTTTCCAAAAAGCGCAGCGCACATCGGCGAAAAGATTTCGATTTTGAATTTCAGCCGCATGCCTTCGCGTTGGAACGCTTGAATCCGGGTTTACGGTTGAACCGTGGCCGATGATGAGCAGCGCGCTGCTGGACGGATTCATTTCAACGCTCAACGCTCAACGCTCAACGCCCCATGTTCAATGGAGACCTGCCGAATTGGGCGTTGGATGTTGGACGTTGAGCGTTGGGCGTTGACTGCTTAGAATCAGAGCGATGAAGTTTCGCACATACAAGGGCACGGACCTGGCGGTCAGCGAGGTCGGCTTCGGAATGTGGACGATCTCGACCGGATGGTGGGGGAATTATACCGAAGGCGAGGCGATCGCGCTTATGCGCAAGGCGTTCGATCTGGGCATTACCCTGTTCGATGCGGCGGATACCTACGGCAACGGTTTGAGCGAGGAATACATTGCGAAGGCGTTCCCGAAAAATCGGGACGAAATCGTGATCGCGACCAAGGTCGGCTATGATTTTGTGCATCACGGCGAGGCGCGTGGACGGGGGCAGCGTGAAATACCACAGGATTTTTCGCCGGACGCGATTGTGCGCGCGACCGAGGCCGCACTGGAAAGATTAAAAACGGATCGGATCGATTTGTTGCAGCTGCATAACATCCGAATGGAGCAGGTGGAGGACGACGCACTGTGGAAGACGCTCGAGCAACTGCAGGGCGCGGGCAAAGTTCGTTTCTACGGTATTGCGCTCGGTCCGGCCATTGGCTGGATGTACGAAGGAATTAATGCGATTCGCGAACGCGGGCCCACGAGTGTGCAACACATCTACAACTTGTTAGAACAGCACCCGGGCCACGCATTACATCAGGTCGCGCGTGAGACAAACAAGGATACTATGTTCCTCATCCGGGTCCCGCATTCCTCCGGCATGCTGGAAGGGAAATACACCGCCGACACGGCCTTCCCACCGGGCGATCATCGTGCCCACCGCCCGCGTAGTTGGCTGCTGAACGGCGTCAAGAAAATCGACCAGCTCCGCTTTCTGGAAAGCAGTGATCGCACGCTCGGTCAGGCCGCGCTGCAATGGTTGTTGGCCGACGATCGCGTCGCTTCAACTCTGCCGAACATTTACAACGAAGAACAACTGATCGAATTCGCTAAGGCGCCGGAAACACCCGCACTCACGAGCGACGAAATGGAGCGCATCGCCGAGCTTTACTCTGACAATTTCGGAATCGAGGAGGATCCGCCAAAGTTCAAAGGCACGATGGAACTGGCGGAAACTGCCGCAGCCTGATTCATCGCGTATTTTGCCGAGATGGATGCCTTCCCCAAAAGCTCGGCCGAGGAAGTAAGCGGCTTGCGGTATTTCGCACGAATGCTGGACAAGATCCGGCTCCACGCCCGCGGTGAATTGCATTCGGATTATCATAAGAATCTCGGCCATCCTCATGCGGCCGACGGCGCGATGTGTAATTTCTTGCGGGTCAACTATGACGAACTGCGGCAGCGCGTGCTCGAAGGCGGGCCCGATGAAGAACTTTTAGAATGGTGTTACCAGAAGGGCCGACGACTTAATGAGGGCGATATTTTTGTTTGGAACAACTTCTCTTCGAAAATCGGCTGGCGCGATTGGGCAGCGCCGACACTGCAGCGAAGAAAAAAAGAACTGGGGATTGCTGATCGTGATGACATCCAAACAATGGGCGACTTGTTCGATTACGAGGAAGGGCGCGTTAAATAGAAAAGGCGATTAGTGATTGGTGTAAGAGCGGGCGTCGCCGCCCCGGCCCAACCTTCGCAATCTCGTAAATCAAACCCAGCCGTCTCAGCTAGCGTTTTCGTTTGCGGGTGCGCGCGGCTTTTTTGGCAGCGCGCGAGCGACTCGCCTTGGTGCGTCGTCGTGCTGCGGAACGCGCCTGACGTGATAATGCTTTGCGCGATGCAGACCGCGGCGATTCGCGCTTGAGAGCGCCTCTCACCGCACGCGAACGCGTTCGCGACGGTTTTCGCCGTGATTTTCCTTTTCGCACATCGCGCGCGGCCTGTTTTTTTATTCTGGCAGAGCCTCTTTTTGGTGGCGGCAACTTAACGCCCGCCCGTCGCGCTTTGGATAATCCAATCGCGATGGCTTGCTGCGGAGAACGTGCGCCGTGCTTTCCTTCGCGAACATGTTCCATCTCCTCGCGTACAAATTCGCCTGCTTGCGTCGAGGGCGATTTGCCTTCGCGCGCATCTTCCTGAGCCCGTTCAATTGTCTCTTGTTCTGGCATGGTAAAAGAATTTCGCCGCAAGAAGTAGGTTTGGTTGTGCGGGGCTTTTTTCGCGGAAAACCCTCCGGGCTAAAGACAGAAAAAGTCGAAATTTACGCCCTATTCTTGATTACCTGGCGAAACGCCACACTTTATCTTTGTTCGATGTTGGGGTAGCGAGGGCTTTGAACACGTTGCCGCAGAGGTTAAGACAATTTCTTCTCGATCAACCCGAGACCACTGACGACTTGCATGTCGTTTCTGTCACCTTAAAGGATGGCCGCGTCTTTGACGACGTGGCGATTTCGCAGTGTTCGCTGGTGGCGGCGGTGCGCGGCTACTCGCACGTCCCGTTCGATGCCAAAGATGTCACCGAGCTGCGGGTGACACATCGACGCTGGGGCTTCGGCCAGCAGAAAAAGCCCTCTTAGCCATCCTGTTTTCCGTCATCCCGAGTGCAGTCGAGGGATCCGTTGCATTACCTTGAACTTTTCGATCAAATGACTCTGGGTAGCGCACGCGTCTCGCGTGTCGGTTTCGGCGTCACGCCGAAACAATCTTTCCAAAGAAGTCCGCGATGACGAGACGTCATCGCCAGCACGCGAGACGCGCGCGCTACCCAATCGATCTGGCGTCGCAGCCTTAAGCTTACGCAACGGGATTCCTCGACTGCCGCTGGGAATGACACCCCAACGATTTGCCGTCGCGCGAACTCGCGCGACACTCGGAAATGTATCGCCCGGTCTTTCGCTCTAAAATCGATGGGTTAGCTATCGCTTTGATCGCTACGATCGCCGGACACTCTGCGTTCCCGCAAAGCCCCCACCCGGAAGCGAGTCCAACGCCGTCGGCAAGTCCGAGCGCCACCCCGATAGTCTTTTCCGAGCGAACGTTGGCCGATCTGAAACGCCTGCGGGAGGCGGCGTTGATCAGCGATTATGCATTTAAGCAAGTCGCGCATCTTGCCAACAACATTGGACCGCGTTTGAGCGGTTCGATTCAGGCGGCGCAGGCAGTGGAGTACGTGGCGGGCGAAATGAAAAGCCTCGGCTGCGAGGTGCAGTTGGAAAAGGTGATGGTGCCGCATTGGGTGCGCGGAATCGAAACCGCGGAGCTCACGCAATTTCCCGGGCAAGCTGCCGGCACGCGGCAAAAAATCATACTCTGTGCTCTCGGCGAAAGCGTCGCCACTCCGGCGGAGGGCATCGATGCGGATACGCTCTGCGTGCGCGACTTCGACGAACTGAAATCATTGCCGCGCGACAAGGTGAGCGGAAAAATCGTGTTGTTTAATCATGGATTCGACAAACAAATGGCCGCGCAGAGTCGGGCTGGCGACGCCTATGGCCAGGCCGTCGTCTATCGAAGTGATGGTCCGGTCGCCGCGGCCAGCCTCGGCGCCATCGCATGTTTGATTCGTTCCGTCGGCGGAGCCGAGTACCGAATCCCGCATACCGGCCAGACGAACTACAAAGATGGTGTTCCTAAAATTCCGGCAGCGGCAGTCACAGCCGAAGACGCCGATTTGATCGCTTATCTGGTGGGGCAAGGGCAGACGCGCATGCATCTCGTCCTCACCCCGCAAACATTACCGGATGTAGAGAGCGCAAATGTGATCGCCGATATCAAGGGCAGCGAACATCCGGAGCAAGTTGTAATCGTCTCGGGTCATCTCGATTCATGGGACCTGGGAACTGGCGCGATCGATGATGGAGCTGGTGTCGCGGTCGCAATGGAAGCAGTGCATTTGATTCAGCAGCTACATCTGAAACCGAAACGCACCATTCGTATGATTGCGTGGATGAACGAGGAGAACGGCACCCGTGGGTCCAAACAATACGAGAAAGATCACGCGGGCGAATTTGCCAATCATTTTGCAGTTAACGAAACCGACGGCGGCGCCGGTCATCCTGTCGGGCTCAACCTGAAAACGAAACCAGAACTAAAAAAAATATTCGAGCCGGTCGCGAAGATTTTGGAGGAGATCGGCGCCGGGACTTTGAATCTGGCTGAACATGTCGGCGCCGACACCGACCCAATCGAGAAAGCCGGCGTCCCTGCCTTTAGCCCGATGCAGGACAACCGCTTCTATTTTAATTATCATCACACCGCAGCCGATACACTGGACAAGATTGTGCCGCGCGAATTGCAGGAGAATGCCGGAGTGGTCGCGGTTGCGGCTTACGCCTTTGCCAACGCCGAACAATCGCTGCCGCGGGAAAAGTGAAGAGCAAGTGACGAGTCGTCACAGAACTGGATTCTCGCGGCTTCCTTCTCGCCTTTTCGAAAACTGCCTATAGCGTTCGCCGACTTATGGAGACAGCTCCCTTGCCGGCGCCGATGCCGCCGACGAATTGGTTCGGACGAAACTGGAAATGGGTTGTGCCGGTGGGTTGTCTTTTGCCTGTGCTTTTTTTGGGCGGCTGCGCGCTTGCGATTTTTTTCTTCGCCATGGGCGTGCTGAAGCAAACGGATGCTTACAAGACGGCGCTGGTGCGCGCACAAGCAAATCCGGCGGTGATTGAAGCGATCGGTTCGCCGATTTCGCAAACTGGAATCGTTTCCGGCAACAGCAACGCTAATGGAGCAACCGGCGAAGCTAACTTGTCCATTCCGCTAAGGGGGCCAAAAGGGAAGGCGACACTCTATGTCGAAGCGAAAAAGTCGGCAGACATTTGGTATTTCCAGTCGATGGCCGTGAAAATTGAGAAAACGGGGGAGCGGATTGATTTGAATCAACTGCCTCTGCCTTCAAAACGCCCGTCGTCATCGCATCCCTAGAATTGCTGAAGCCGGACCGGTATCGTCTTGCAGGGCTCCAGTTCGTATTGATGTGGCGCAAGATCTGGGTAGCGCACGCGTCGCGCGTGTTGGTTTCGGTGTCTCGCCGAAACGACCTTTTTTGACATGGGGAATTGCAGAACCATTGAGCGCATTAAGAAAGTCTGCGATGACGAGACGTCATCGCCAGCACGCGCGACGCCTGCGCTACCCAGATAACACCGATCCACGCTTTATCACCGATTTTGCCCTCATGTCGGCACAACGTAGCTTAGCGGTGACGATGGCCTTTACTCAGGAGCAAATCAGAAATGCGCTGAAGTCGGTGAAATATCCCGGATTCAGCCGGGACATCGTTTCGTTTGGTTTGATCAAGGAAATCGTTTTGACGGATGGCGAGACGCGCGTGCAGATAGTGCTGACCACGAATGACCCCGCGGTGCCGCGCACCATCAAAGCTGAAGCTGAAGACGTTCTTCGAAAACTCGGCGTGCCGAACCCGAGAGTCTTGATCGACATTCACGCGCCGGCGACCGGCGTGGGCAGTTCGGGAGTCGGCGCAACCAGAATTCCTGGAGTCAATCACATCGTCGCCATTGCCAGCGGCAAGGGTGGTGTGGGGAAATCAACGGTCGCCGCGAACCTCGCGGTCGGCCTGCACAATGCCGGCGCGCGCGTCGGGGTTTGTGATTGCGACATCTATGGCCCGAGCATTTCGCTCATGTTCGGGTCGCGCGAACAACCGATGGCGACGGAAGAGAACCGCATTCTCCCAATCGAACAATACGGATTGAAATTGATGTCGATGGGGTTTCTGCTCGATGACAGGTCGCCGGCAATTTTGCGCGGACCAATGGTGACGCGTTACACCCAGCAATTTCTCCGGCAAGTGGAATGGGGTGAACTCGATGTGCTCGTGCTCGATTTGCCGCCCGGGACCGGCGACATTCAGCTCACGATTGTGCAAACCGTCGCGCTCGCCGGCGCAATCGTCGTGACTACGCCGCAGGAAGTGGCGTTGATCGACGCACGCAAGGCCGCAACTATGTTCGAGAAAGTAAACGTGCCAATGCTCGGCTTGATCGAAAACATGAGCTACTTCATTTCGCCGAGCGATCAGAAACGTTACGACATTTTTGGGCGCGGCGGTGGCGAACGCGAAGCGAAACGGTTGCGGGTGCCGTTGCTCGGACAAATCCCGATCGACATCGCGACCCGCGAGGCCGGGGACCGCGGGATGCCCATTGCCGCGGAGGATCCGAAGTCGGCTGTTGGCGCGGAGTTCAACCGCATCGCGCGAGAGTTGTTGGCGAAGCTAAATTAAAGGTAGTCTCACGGGATGATAGATCGGCACGGGTGGTTCGGCCACTCCGTCATTCGCCAGTGCGGCTCGCACTGATGCTAGTTTGTTTGCGGCTTCGCCGCCTAAATAGGTTACCATCGAGCAAGGGGCTGCTCGATCCCACCGCAGCACCTCTCATCCAACCAGCCGTTTTCTGACATTCGAAACTAGATCCTGAGACGAGCGAAGTAACCGGATTGGCAATTACGGACCTAAGATGCTTGGATTCTGGAAGTTAGTATCGCGCGTAAATAGGTATGCCCAATGCTACGTCATAAATTAATGAGATTGACTACAAACCCGATTTCTTTTTTTATGGATAAGAATTTACCGATGCGAGCTTCGCCCGAGGACCAACCGCAGTTCGTCAAGAACTCCGTTCTCTACAAGGAGTTCCTGGCCGAACGCGAAGAGATTTTGAAGCACAAGTGGATCGAGAGCGAGAAAGCCGGAGCCGATATTGGCTTCGAAAAGGCGCTGCTCGATTGGATTGTTAGGCACCGTTCGAACTGGCGACAAAAACGCTTGAAAGAAGGCCGGGGTCCGGTGCAAGCTACCGCTTGATTTTAGTTTCCTCCTTTAAGGCGATCCTGCGAGGTCGCGAAGGAAGACATGAACGAAAAGAAGAAAAATTCTTCTCCGGATAAGTCCATCCTGGTGATGGACGCGCCGGCGATTCAACGGGCGCTCCGCCGAATCGCGCACGAGATCATCGAGCGCAATCCCGATCTCAACCAGATCATTCTCGCCGGGATTCCGTCGCGCGGAAACGAGATCGCGCGCCGCATTGCGGACATCATCTCCACGATTGAGAAAATTCCGGTGGGCGTCGGAACAATCGACGTCGCGATGCATCGCGATGACGTCGGAATACGCACGGAACTGCCGGCGGTGCGAGCGTCCGACCTGCCGCTTCCGCTGGAAACGAAAACGGTCATCATCGTCGACGACGTCTTGTTCACAGGCCGCACGGTGCGTGCCGCGATGGACGCAATCACGTCGTTCGGCCGGCCCGCACGAATTCAACTCGCGGTCCTGATCGATCGCGGTCATCGCGAATTGCCCATTCGGGCGGATTACGTCGGCAAAAATCTACCGACCGCGCCCGACGAAAAAGTGCGGCTACGGCTGGGTGAAGACGAGGAGGGCGTGTGGTTGGTGAAGGAGGACGCCACGTGACGGGGGCCGCCCGTTTTTCGGGGAGCGCATGCTGCCAGCCTGCAGTTGGGGGCAGCTTGCCGCCAACATTGATTCGCGTGGTCCCGGAAATTGCACAGAGGGGCGTTCGGCATGCTGCCGAGCGCAGTAGGCTGGCAGCCTGCGCCCCCCGAAAGGAAAAATGACAACCGCGCGCTGGAATCGCAAGGATCTGCTCGGACTGCGCGAATTATCTGCTGACGAAATCAATCTTGTTCTCGAGACTGCCGATGCTTTCAAGCAAGTCGGCACGCGTGAAATCAAAAAAGTCCCGGCGTTACGCGGAAAAACGCTCGTGAATTTTTTCATCGAGCCAAGCACGCGCACGCGGACGTCATTCGAATTGGCGGCGTTTCGACTGAGCGCTGATGTGATCAATATCACGGCCTCCGCCTCGAGCCTGAGCAAGGGTGAAACCTTGAAAGACACCGCCAAGATTTTGGAAGCGAATCATGTCGACATCATTGTCCTGCGTCATAGTTCCGCCGGCGCACCGCAGTTCCTGGCCGAACGATTACGTTCCAGTATCATCAACGCCGGCGACGGCGCGCACGAACATCCCACCCAGGGTTTACTCGATACCTACACCATTCGGGAAAAGAAAAAACGGATCGAAGGATTAAACGTTGTGATCATCGGCGACATCTTGTTCAGCCGGGTTGCGCGTTCGAACATTTTCGCGCTAACGAAACTTGGGGCGCGCGTTACCGTAGTCGGACCGAGTACGCTGGTGCCGCGGGATTTTGAAAAACTGGGCGTCGCCGTTTCTTACGATATCGACAAAGTTTTGCCAACCGCCGACGTGGTGAACTTGCTGCGCATCCAGCATGAGCGTCAGCGCAAGGAATATTTTCCCGGTGTCGGCGAGTACATTCGTCTTTTCGGTTTAACCAAAGAGCGCGCGAAACTGTTGAAGCCCGATTGTTTGATCATGCATCCCGGCCCGATCAATCGCGGGGTCGAGATCGACAGTGAGGTGGCCGATGGAAACCAGAGCGTCATTCTCAATCAGGTGACCAACGGCCTGGCCGTGCGCATGGCCGTTTTGTATCTCTGCGGAGGGATCGCAACGTGAGCCGAGTTTTCTCTCTGCATCCGGATAGCGCGCGCGTCTCGCGTGTTGGTTTCGGCGTCTCGCCGAAACAATCTTCCGGGGAAAGTCCGCGAAAGCGTGACGCTTTCGCCGGCACGCGAGACGCGTGCGCTACTCGGAATAGATGATGAAAACGATCATCATCCGCAATGGCCGCATCATCGATCCGGCGAATGGTCGCGATGAAATCGGCGACCTCGTCATTGCGAACGGGCGCATCGCCGAACAATCCGCAATCCGCGATTCGAAATCCGCAATTGCCGAGATTGACGCCAAGGGCCTCATCGTTGCGCCCGGGCTGATCGACATGCATGTCCACCTGCGCGAACCAGGTTTTGCTCATAAGGAAACGATTGCATCAGGTGCGCGAGCAGCAGCGGCGGGTGGTTTTACCACCGTTGTCTGCATGCCGAACACTTCGCCGGTTGCAGATAACCCGAGCACGATCACCTGGATCAAAGACCGCGCGCGCGATACCGCGAGCGTGAATGTTCTTCCCACCGGAGCGATCTCAAAAAACCTCGACGGCGAAGAGCTGGCACCGATTGCCTCAATCGTGCAAAGCGGAGTTGTCGCGATCACCGATGACGGCAAGTGCGTGCAAAATCACGAATTGATGCGGCGCGCGGTGGAGTATGCCCGCATGGTGGGCGTGCCGGTGCTCGATCATTGTCAGGATTACAATCTGGTCGGCAACGGCGTGGTGAACGAGGGCGAATGGAGCACGTTGCTGGGCTTGTCCGGCTGGCCGGCGGCGGGGGAGGAAGCGATGGTGATGCGCAGTATCCTGCTGGCGGAACTTTGCGATCATCACATTCATTGCCAGCACATCAGCGCGGCGGGCAGTGTCCGGTTGATTCGCGAAGCGCGCGGGCGTGGAGTGAAGATTTCCGGCGAAGTTTGTCCGCATCATGTCACGCTGACGGATGCCGCGATCCAGAATTTCGATACCAATTGCAAGATGAACCCGCCGTTGCGTACACAACGAGATATCGATGCCATTATCGAAGGAATTGCCGATGGCACCCTGACGATTCTTTGCAGCGATCATGCGCCGCACGCCGGCTTTGAAAAGGAGGTCGAATTCGATCAGGCGCCATTCGGAATTGTCGGCCTCGAGACCGAGCTCGGCTTGTTCATTGATATTCTGGTGCACCAACGGAAAGCGATTTCCATCAACCGCCTGATCGAAATGTTTACGATCGAGCCCGCGAAATTGTTGAAGCTTGATGCTGGCACGTTGTCGATTGGCGCAAAAGCGGACATCACCTTGATCGATCCCGGTCGGGAATGGACGGTAGACGTGTCGAAGTTCGAATCGTTGTCGCGTAACACACCGTTCCATGGTTGGAAGCTGGAAGGACGTGCTGTGCGGACGATTGTTCGCGGCGAAACGGTCTGGGCACTGTAGCCGCGATCGGTGATCGCGGGCCGGCGTTACCCCGCAACGACGGGGCTACAACTACCGGTAACCGCCGTGGATGTAGCTTTCGAGGTGCTCGATCGTCGCGCTTTGGGTCGAGATGATGTGCTTGACCAGGTCGCCGATGGAAAGAACACCGCGCAATTTCCCGTTATCAACCACCGGCAAATGCCGGATGCGTTTTTCCGTCATCAGCCGCATGCAGCTCTCGACCGGTTCATTCGAGTTCGTGAGCGTCACGTCCCTCGACATGATGTCGTCGACGCGCGTTTCGCGCGAGCGCTTGCCTTTCAGAAAAACTTTACGGGTGTAATCGCGCTCGGAAATAATCCCCACGACTTCCTCGCCCTGCAGCACCAGCAACGCGCCTACATTTTTCGCATCCATCATTTCAATGGCCTCGAAGACCGTTGCATCCGGCGGGATGGAATAAACATCAGTCCCTTTTTGGTTAAGAATCGCGCCAATTGTTCCGCCTACATCCATAAAACGGGGATACCGTGAAATAATCAGACTAAGACCCCGTTAGTCTGATGCAAAGCAAATTCTGCTGGGGAGCGCAGGCTGCGGATGAGGCTATGCCTGACGGCTTGCTAGAATGCGAGACTTCAAAGCCGTGTCATCCTGAGCGAAGCGAAGCGTCTCACGACAACCCAGGCGTGACGTTGCCTGAGATTGTGTGATCAGTACCAAAATGCGAGATCCCTCGCCGTCTACGCGGCTTGGGATGACAGCGCGTTTAGCAGTGGCAATGCCTCAACGGTCCGTCGCAAACTTCTCTTCAATCAACCGATCCAAATGCGCTGCAATCGCGTCTTGATCGAGGCGTTGGATAACATCCGTTAAGAAGCCGGTGGCGATGAGGCGTTGCGCAGTTTTGATGGGGATGCCGCGGGTTCGGAGATAGAAGAGCTCGTCTTCGTCGATTTGCCCACTGGTGGCGCCGTGAGTGCAACGGACGTTGTCGGCCAGGATTTCGAGGCCTGGCATGGAGTTGGCCTCAGCGTCATCGCTTAAGAGAAGGTTTCGTACTTTTTGATAGGCATCGGTGAAATGTGCATGCGGTTCGACACGGATCAGTCCGCCGAAAGTTGTACGGGCACGATCAGTCAGCGCATTTTTGTAGAGCAAATCGCTGGCGGTGTGCGGTGAGACGTGGTCCTGCAAAGTCCGGGCATCGAATTCCTGTTTCTGATGAGCGACGGCGACCGCGAGCAAATCGCTGCGCGCGCCTTCCCCGACCAGACGACTCAAGCTCTCGAAGCGCGAGTAGCTACCACCGAGATGCAGGTTTAGGCTCATGGCCGAGGCATCGCGTTCCACTGTGGTGGCGTTAATCTGCAATGCGGTCACGTTCTCGTTCCAGCGTTGCGCGCAAATGTATTTCACCGTCGCGCCTCGCCCGGCAATCAGATCATTCACTCCACATGCGAAACCGCGTGCGGTTTTGTCGAACGAACGGAAGTGTTCGATCACGGTGACCTTCGACATTTCATCCGCAACGAGCAGCAAATGCGGAAAGACGGCCGCATTTTCGTCAATCAGCCAATGAAAAATTTCAATCGGCGCATCCAGTTCCACCGCGCGCGGAACGTAAATGAAGGCGCCGGCGCGGACCTGAGCACGATGCAGAGCCGCGAATTTGGCGGAACCAAGCGCCGCGGGCTGGGCCATAAAATGTTTACGCACCAGGTCCTCGTGCTCGATCAGCGCGCGTTCCAGCGGCTGGAAAATCACCCCGGCCTTGCGCAATGACTCTGGAAGTGCGTCGCGCTCGAGCAGCTGATCGTTGGCAAAAACCAGACGCCCGGCTTTGCCATTGAGTGCGCTTGATCGCTCGAGAATTTCAGCCTGTTCATCGTCGGACGGCGCATTTCCAAATCGATAGGGCGAAAGGTCGAGCGCATCGACGTTGGAAAATCGCCAGGCCTGATCTTTCCTGTTCGGATTGGGTAATGCGGAAAATTCTCGCCAGCCTTGTTCGCGTTGTTGCCGAAACCATGCCGGCAGGTCGCGCGCAATCTCCTGCGGCGCAGAGATAATATCGGAATTCACCTCAGGCGATTGTGTCACTTCCTCAAGCACAGCAGTTCCGTAGCTCATTTTGCGAGACAGAAAATGGGCGGGGCGAACAGAATTAGCCGACCGAGCCTTCCATTTCGAGCTCGATCAACCGCTTGAGCTCGACCGAATACTCCATCGGAAATTGGCGAACCAGATCGTTCACGAATCCGTTCACGCTCAAGCTCATGGCTTGCGCTTCACTGAGGCCGCGCTGTTGCATGTAAAAGATCTGCTCGGCCGAGACCTGCGATACACTGGCTTCGTGTTGAACGGAATTGCCGGTGCCGCGGACGGTGATGGCGGGATAGGTGTCGGTGCGCGAGGTGGCATTGATCAGGAGCGCGTCGCATTCGGTGTTGTTCTTGCAGTTCTTGAGATGCTTCGGTACGTGGACCAGTCCGCGATAAGTGGCGCGCCCGGTGCCGATCGAGATCGATTTGGAGATGATGTTCGACGTGGTTTCGTCGGCCGCGTGGATCATTTTCGCACCCGTGTCCTGGTGCTGACCGTTATTGGCCAGGGCGATCGAGAGCACTTCGCCGCGTGACTTGCGTCCTCTCAAGACGACGCCCGGATATTTCATGGTCAGCCGCGAACCGATGTTGCAGTCGATCCATTTGATCTCCGATTCCTCGTGCGCGAGACCGCGCTTGGTCACCAGATTGAAAACGTTCGGCGACCAGTTTTGCACCGTGATGTATTGGAGCTTGGCACCTTTGAGCGCGATGAGCTCAACGACCGCGCTGTGCAAAGTGGCGGTGTTGAACTTCGGCGCGGTGCAACCTTCCATGTAAGTCAGCTCGGAACCTTCGTCGCAAATGATAAGCGTGCGCTCGAACTGGCCAAAGTTCTCGGCGTTGATCCGAAAGTACGCCTGCAAAGGATGCTTCACTTTCACACCCGGTGGCACGTAGATGAATGAACCGCCGCTAAAAACCGCGGAATTCAGCGCAGAAAATTTGTTGTCGCCGATCGGGATTACCTTGCCGAACCAGCGCCGGAAAATCTCCGGATGTTCTTTCAAACCTTCGGTCGAACCAACAAAGATCACGCCCTGTTCGCCGACGGCTTTCTTGATGTTGGATCGCTATCGAACTGCGCCTCTACCCCGGCCAGAAATTTCCGCTCCTGCTCCGGAATCCCGAGACGCTCGAACGTCCGCTTTACGTCTTCGGGGACCTCATCCCACGAACGTGTCGCGCGTTGACCTTGCGCGAGATAATAGCGGATCTTGCTGAAATCGATGGCTTCAAGATCCCTGCTCGCCCAGTGGGTCGGTAACGGCTTGCTCTCGAAAGTTTGCAGCGCTTTCAGACGAAATTCGCGGACCCAGTCGGGGTCCTGTTTCACGTCAGAAATGTAATTCACAACATGGTCACCCAGGCCGACGCCGGCATCGAAGCCGTAATCGACTTTGTAATGAAAGTCGCCTTTATCGCGATCGATATTGACGGCTGAAGTATCCGTTTTCATCTTCTTAATAATTACGCTGCCACTGGCTCCTCCGCGTGGTCGCGAATCCACTCATAGCCTTTTTCCTCCAATTGGAGCGCAAGCTCCTTCCCGCCGCTGCGAACGATTCGCCCCTGTACCATAACATGGACAAAATCGGGGATGATATAGTTCAACAAACGCTGGTAATGGGTGATCAAAAGCACGCCCAGATCTGGCCCGCGTAACGAGTTCACTCCGTTCGCCACTATTTTTAGGGCATCAATGTCCAACCCGCTGTCGGTTTCGTCCAAAACGGCATAGCGCGGGTCGAGCATGGCCATTTGCAAAATTTCGCACCGCTTCTTTTCGCCGCCGGAGAAGCCTTCGTTGACCGCGCGCGAGGTAAAGGCGCGATCGATTTCCAGTAAATCCATCTTTTCGTAAAGCTTAGCATAATAATCGGTTGCTTCGAGCTCTTCCCCTTCCGGAAGCCGCGACTGCATGGCCGCGCGAAGGAAATTCGCGATCGTCACGCCCGGCACTTCGCTGGGGTATTGAAATGCCATAAAAAGACCCCGACGGGCGCGTTCGTCCGGTTCAAGATCCAGGAGATTTTCGCCATCCATAAGCACCTCGCCGCTGGTGACTTTGTAATCGGGGTACCCGGCAATTACCTTCGCGAGCGTGCTTTTTCCCGAGCCGTTCGGACCCATAATGGCATGCATCTCCCCAACGCCAACGGAGAGACTGAGATTACGAATGATCTCGTTCTCGCCAATCGCGACGCGTAAGTTTTTAATCTCGAGTTGAAGCATAAACAGGAAACCAAAATATACCCATTTTTTGGGGTTTGGCGAGGGCGGTCCCCGGCGGATTTTGCCAGCTGGCGGCAACTCCACCTGCCTGTTTGAATTAGCCTGCATCCTAACCTTTCCATTCAACCGCAGGAGGGAATTATTCCTGTAGCGGCGGTCTAAGACTGCCGGATTTTGGGGATCAGGTCGCGTGTCACGGGGGAATCGGCGGTCATAGACCGCCGCTACACGGGTCTAAGTTTCCGCAATTCAGGCCGCGACTTAGGCATCTAAACTGCTCGCCTTGGTTAGATGCCCTTTAACCACGCTAGCAGCAAGACCCTGACCTTCAGCTCTCTTAGAATAATAAATGACTAACCGACAAAATTTGCAGGAAGACGACAAATCCAAGGTTGCCAGCGAGCTAAACAATCTCATTCAGATCATATCCGGAACGAGCTCGTTGATCGAGAATATCTGGGAAGGAAGTCCGGGGTCGGAAAAATATTTTGAGATGTTGCGCGCGAGTATCGAGCGTGCGGCACAAGTCACAGCGCAACTGGTCGCACAAGCTGGCGGTGCCACCGGCAAAAGAATACTGCCGCCCGCGCTGGAGAAAAGCTTTGACGAAGCGTTGATCGCGGGGGCGCCAAATGAATGCAAGCACTCCATCCTGGTGGTGGATGACGAACCTATGGCGCTGGAGTTGTTGCACAGCGTTTTGACCGATGCTGGCTATGAGGTGGCGGTGGCACAGTCCGGGTTTGAATGCCTGGACCTGATCCGCCGCGATGGGACTTCTTACGATCTTGTCCTGACCGACCTGTCGATGCCGCTAATGGATGGCGAAGAGACCTTTCAGCGTCTTCGGCAGATCGCGCCCGCCGCAAAAGTGGTTTTGATGGCCGGATTTGTTGAAAGCGGCCGTCTCGAGAAAATGATGAGCAATGGGTTGAGCGGATTTGTCGGGAAACCGTTCGCGCCGGTTGAGATTCTGGCGGTTGTCACCTCGGTGCTTTCTGGATTTGATCAGTCAAAAGCAGACACGACAGATATCGCCGCTCTTGGCTAAATCTCGATGAGTCCCGCGCCTGCGAAAGCTTTCGAGCAATTGTCTCGAAACCGGCTTTTTGAAGGCATCGGCAAAAAAGTCCTCGAAAGAATCCGGCCCGACGTCAACATCCTCCAACTCAAGCGCGGCGACATCGTTTTCAAGGAAGGCGATCTGGGCGATTCCCTTTACTTGGTTGGCGAAGGCTCAATCAAGATTTCCAAACAGGGTCGTGGCGGCCGTCAGGAAGTGCTCGATTACATTCAAACCGGAAACTTCTTCGGCGAAGATGCGCTTCTGAGCCGTCAGCCGCATTCCGCGATGGCTTCAGCC
>QHPN01000062.1 GCA_003219115.1 Verrucomicrobiota bacterium
AAACAGGCTGCAAGCCTGTTAGGCGCACGGACTGGAAGTCTATGTTCCGTTAGCGAGCGGTTCGAATGAAAATAGGAATAATCGTAGCGGGTACTCTTATGGGCAGCATTGCCTCAGGGATTTCTGCGCAAACGCCAGGTCCATCGGCCGGACCGAGCGCCTCGGCTGAGCCAAAAATTACGGTCGATTCCCTCGCCCCCGCGGAAATCGAGGAAACAGTCCGCACCCTGAAATCGAATTTCGTCGATCCGAACGCGCTCAAGGACCAGGAAATCAATCGTGCGACGCTGGAAGGTTTGCTGACGCGTTTGCACGGCGGCGCGCTGTTGTTGCCCGGCAAAACAGCCAACACCGAACCAGCGGCGCCCTTTTACAGTGAAGTGCTGGGAAATCACATCGGTTACGTGCGCATCGGAGCGCTTAGCCCCGACAATTTGGGCGCCCTGGACAAGGCACTGACGGATTTCGCGGCAAAAAAAATCGATGCCATGGTGATCGATTTGCGCGCGACGAGTTCGAGCGATTTCAATGTTGCCGCGGAAATGACAAAGCATTTTGTGCCCAAGGGCAAAACCCTGTGGACGCTGCGCAAAACCTCTGCGCGTCAGGACCGCGCCTTCACCAATGATCGCGATCCGGGTTTTCAGGGAACGACAATGGTGCTGCTGGACAGCGAGACTTCGGGACCCGCAGAAGCGATGGCGGCAGCGTTGAAAGCGCACGATCAGGCACTGCTAATTGGACAGCCCAGTGCCGGGCGGGCTGTCGAGTATTCGGATTTTCCGCTAACGAGTGGGAAACTACTTCGCGTGGCGGTTGGAGAAATCATCGGACCGAATGGGGTATCGCTTTTCCCGGATGGAGTGAAACCCGACCTGGCAGTGGAACTGCCGCTAGCACAAAAGCATCAAATCTTCTCGCAGAGCGCGCAGCGTGGACTAACGACTTTTGTATTCGAGGGCGAGCGCCCACATTTCAACGAAGCCGCGCTTATCGCCGGGACCAATCCCGAGATCGAAATTCGCCAGCAACGGCGCAGTCCAGAGGAGAACCTGCACGATTCGGTATTGCAGCGGGCGGTGGACGTGATTACTTCGCTGGCAGTCTTCCAAAAGCATTAACGTGGAAACGCTCGAGCAACGCCTCGGCTACCATTTTCGTAATCAAGCTTTGCTCAATCAGGCACTGACGCATCCCAGTCTCACCCACGAAAAACAGCGCTATCACGAAGACAACCAGCGATTGGAATTTCTCGGTGATGCGGTTCTGCAGCTTGTCATCACGGAATATCTCTATGCCCATTTCCCAAAGGACCAGGAGGGCCGGCTGACGAAGCTGCGGGCGCGTTTGGTTTCACGCGACGCGCTCACGACCCGCGCGCAGGCGCTCGATCTGGGCCGGCATCTGTTAATGGGCCGCGGCGAGGAGGCCAGCGGCGGCCGCACGCGGGCTTCCACTTTGGCTGACGCCTTCGAAGCGATCATTGGCGCAATTTATCTCGACAGCGATTTCGAGACGGCGCGGGATTTCGTTTTGCGCGAAACTCGGGCCGCCCTTGAGCATGTGCGCGAAGCGCCGGTCGACATTAATCCCAAAGGCCAACTCCAGGAGATTTTGCAGAGCATCGCCATGCGCGGGCCGATCTATGAGGTGGTTTCGGCAACTGGTCCCGAACACGCAAAGACGTTTGTGGTCGAGGTACGATGGGAAGGAAGCGCTCTTGGACACGGGACTGGCTCGAGCAAACAGGCTGCCGAAGTGGAAGCCGCGAAAGACGCGCTGGACGGCAAGGTTTGGGAGGAAGAATAGGCGTCGTCGAATGAGAGGGTGCCTAACGATTCCGATGGGCGCGTAGCGGTATCTCCGCGTATCCAGCGCTGGCCGCGCGTTGTCATCCTGAGCCGCGCAGACGGCGAAGGATCTCTCGTGGCTCGAGAACGCACCGTACGCTTGAGAGATCCCTCATCGTCTGCGCGATTCGGGGATGACATGCAATAATGTGGATAACTCTCGGTTAATAGGATGGATTTAGTGCGAAAATTTCATCGCGTCCAGATTTCCAAACGAAATGCGAGCGAATGGCGGAGGTAACAAACTTCTTCGCCGTCGCGATGGCGCACCTGAGCTCTGCACCCTTTGCTAATTCAGCAGTGATGGCAGCCGAATAGGTGCAGCCGGTCCCGTGCGTCTTCACCCGCGGCACAAATGGAGCCGAAAATTCCCTGGTGCGATTGCCAAAATAGAGCACGTCGATTGCTCGCCGCCCGCGCAGATGACCGCCTTTCAATAAAACGGCCGCGCCATATTTTTTTCCCAGTATTCTCGCGGCTCGATGCATCGCGGCCAAATCTCCAATCGGCTCGCCCAGCAGTCGCGCCGCCTCATCCAAATTCGGCGTGATCAAAGTCGCGAGGGGAAAAAGTTCGCGCTCATAAATCTGAATCGCCTTCGGTGCAAGCAATACGTCACCGCTGGTCGCGATCATGACCGGATCGACTACTAGCTGGCGCCGTTTCGCCTTGCGCAGACTCCGCACCACTTCCGCGACGATTGCGGCGTTGCAAAGGAGACCGGTTTTGATCGCCGCCACCGGGAAATACTTCAGCAGCAGCTCGATTTGTTCATGCACGGTTTCGGGATCGGCCGGTTGAATTCGTGAGACTTTCCCCGGCGTCTCCGCGACAATGCAGGTTACCGCAGTCACACCGTAAACCCCGAGCGCGCCAAATGTTTTCAGGTCCGCTTGCGCGCCGGCGCCAGCGCTACTGTCCGACCCGGCAATAGTGAGAGCGACCGGGATGTTTGATGTGCGATGTTTGAGGTTTGATTTAATGCGACTCTAACGTGCGCTGCCCTGAATTGTAGGGCAACCGCTCCCGGTTGCCGACCTTCATCTATGGCAGGCGGCGCGCCTGCCCTACAGTTTTACCAACCACGTTTGCGAGCCGGGAGCCTGCCCTCGAAAGATGTTGCACCTGCTCACGCCCCGTCGCTACCGATCGCCTCGACCGGGCAACCTTCCATCGCCTCCTTGCAGAGCGCCTCTTCTTCGGGAGATTCAGGTTGTTTGTAAACGTATGAGTGCCCGCCGTCGTCGTTGCGACGGAAGTTTGCGGGCGCAGTTTCACGGCAGAGATCGCAGTCAATGCACTGATCATCGACATAGAACTTCCCCTCAACATTTTCGGGATATTTATTTGCGGCGTCGGCCATTATTTAAGGCTACTCCTAAAAAAGCGTCGGAGAAATTAAAATGAATCGAATTTGGCGCAATGCCTTTTTGCTGCGGCGGCGGGCCCTCCGGTCAGGGGTCTTCCTCGGCGCGAATGAGAGGTAACATGGCCAGACCAGGCAAAAAGCAGGTTCGTCAGACGTTGCAGGCTTTCGTCGCGGAACTGATCGTCTATAGCCTGTTTGTGATCATTTATTTCTTTGCCGTCCTGCATTTCCTCGGGCAATGGCTGGTGCAGCTGGAGATACAACACATTCGCACTTACGCCGTCGTCGCCATTCTCCTGATCATCGGCCAGGCCGTGATACTGGAAGCGGTTACTACTGGCCTGATGCGGTTCCTGCGCAGAGGTCGCTCGGAATAAATGTTTTTTCCAATTTCGCACACCCAGATCAATCCGATCTACCTCGTCGTGATTGGATTTTTAATCGGAGTGCTTGGCGGTTTTTTCGGGGTCGGCGGAAGCTTCATTGCCGGGCCGGCATTGCGTGCCGTGGGAATGGATTGGAATTTTGCGGTCGGCACCGATCTGGCGCACATCGTCGGCAAATCGGTCGTGGCAGCGAAACGCCACCGCGCCCTCGGCAACGTCGATCTGCGTCTCGGATTAATCATGGCCATCGGTACCATCGCTGGCTCGGAAGTAGGCGCGCAATTGATTCAAGTGTTTAAACGCGCCGGCAACGTCAACTTCGTGGTCAGCGCTGTTTCTATCGTCCTCTACCTCGGCATTTCCATTTTCATGATTTGTGAAAGCTGGAAAACGCTGGCCGCTGCGAAACGGCGAAAACGGGCTGGAAAATCCAGCCCAAGCCACGGCAAAGCGGACGAATCAGCTTTTACTCACATGACGGAAGCGATCCATCGGTGGCGCATCCCCCCCATGATTACGCTTCCAGTATCAGGTGTCACCATCTCGCTTTGGCTGATCATGTTCGTCGCTTTCATCGGCGGATTGTTCAGCGGTTTCCTGGGCGGGGGCGCCGGCTACATTCGGATGCCGTCGATGGTTTATATTCTGGGCGTGCCAACGCATCTCGCTGTCGGCACTGATCTTTTCGAAATCATTATCTCAGCCAGCTACGGCACTTTTACCCACGCCATCAAAGGCAACGTCGATATTTTAATCGCACTGGTGATGCACACCGGCGCTGCTATTGGCGCACAGCTGGGCGCGATCTCGACCCAATATTTCGCCGGCCCGAAGATCCGCCTTGCCTTTGTCCCGTTGCCGCTGATCGGCGCAGCCATTGTCATTTACACCCTCCTTACCGGTCACAAGCTATGAAAATACTAATTTGCAGTGACGGGACGGTCGCATCGGACAACGCCATTCGCATGGCCGGGCTCCTTGCCCCCGCCGCGGGCGTCCCGCTGACCCTATTCGGCATCGCCGAAACCTCTGACGACGAGCAACCCTTGCGAGAAGCCCTGGCGAAGCAGGCCATTGTACTCCGGGGCGCAGGCGCGGGTCCGCGACTTATCGTTCGCTCCGGTGAACCGATCACCCAGATTCTGGCCGAAACTGCCGTCAACAAATACGACCTCGTCATTATCGGCGCGCGTCGCAAACAAATGACCGGTTACTTTTGGCAATCACAGCGCACTTACGAAATCATTAAATCGATCGAGCCTGCGGTGCTGGTCGCGCTTGGAAATTGCGCACGGCTGGCTCGCTTTCTTGTTTGCACCGGAGGCAAGCGTTACATCGACGACGCGGTTCGATTAACCGGCACCCTCGCCGCTGCGGTCGGTGCGCAGGTTACCCTTCTGCATGTGATGGCTGAGCCACCCGCCATTTATGCCGATTTGGTAGAAATGGAGGAAGACGTCGACGCCTTGCTCGCCTCCCGCTCCGAGCTCGGACGCACCTTGCAGGCCCAAAAACAAGCGCTGCAAAAGCTCGGCGTTGCTGCCAACATTCGGGTTCGTCACGGAATCGTTGCCGACGAGATTTTTGATGAAGTGGCCAGCGGCGCCTACGACCTGATTGTTTCGGGTTCGTCGCGGGCGCGCGGACCTTTGCGCCATTACATCATGGGCGACATCACCCGGAGTATCGTCAATCGCGCGGAATGCTCGGTCCTGGTGGCGCGCAGCAGCCGGCGTGTGGCTGCCAGGGATTTCTGGCACGTGCTTCGGGAAAAATTATTTCCCGCCGCTGAGCAAGTCAGTTAGCCCTTGCGCATCGGCGCGCATCAAAGCTTCCCCTACTAATACGGCATCGATCGGATAAGCGGCCATTCGTCGCAGATCGGCCGCGTTTCGAATTCCACTCTCACTGACGACGGTGATTCCCTTGGGAATTGCCGGCAGCAATTTTTCCGTGGTGGCGAGGTCCACTTCCAGCGTTGCCAGGTTGCGATTGTTAATCCCGATAATTTTCGCGCCGGCATCAACCGCCATGCTAACTTCGTCGTGGGCGTGCACCTCGACCAGAGCGTTGATCTTATTCGCGATCGCGCAATCGTGCAGCGCACGAAGTTGCCCAGGCTCCAACACTGCAACAATCAAAAGGATTGCGTCTGCGCCGATCGCAACCGACTCAAGGATCTGTCGTTCATCGATGATGAAATCCTTGCGCAAAATCGGCAGCGCGACTGCCTCACGCACTGCGGTTAAGTGTTCCGGCCTGCCACCGAAATAGTTTTGCTCCGTCAGCACTGAGATCGCGTCCGCGCCATTTTTTTCATATCTGATCACGGTTTCCAGCGGATCATAGTTCACCGCAATCATTCCAGCCGATGGCGACGCACTCTTTGCTTCCGCAATAACCCGGACGCGTCCGCCCCTTCGCCGAATCGCTGCTTGAAAACCGCGAAAATCAGCACGCCGCTCCACGCGCAACCGAAATTCCTCCGCATGCATTTTGGCGATTTCACTTCGCTTACGCGCAACAATTTCTTCCAGCCGATTCATTTTGTAGGGCGTCTGTGTCAGACGCCATCAGATTATCGGCGTTTCACAGAAACGCCCTACAATTTCGCCACGATTCCACGCACAGACGTTATTGTTCACGATGGAAACGAAACGGGAACGAGCCCGTCGAGAAATACGGCGACGCAGCTGGCTCGGCCATCTCTGGCACGAATGGGTGGTGGAGAGTCGCCGGCCGATCGCACCCGCATTCGCGCGGCCGACACCCGAAAGTTGGAGCAATGATGATCTCACTGCGGCATGGATCGGACACTCTACCGTTCTGATTAATTTCTTCGGGATAAAAATTCTCACCGATCCCGTCTTTTTCCCGCGCATCGGAATTCGTCTACCGTTCCTCACCGTCGGTCCGAAACGTCTGACCCAACCGGCACTGACTTTTCCCGAACTTCCCCCGATCGATCTCGTTCTCCTTTCCCACGCGCATTTCGATCACATCGATCGGCGCACCCTGAAATTATTTTCCGACACAACACGCGTGATCACGGCCAAACGAACACGCGATTTGCTTCGCGGAACGAAATTTTGCGAGGTGATCGAGCTGGGATGGAATGAATCCGTGAACCTCAGTCCGCGCGGTTTGGAAATCGAAGTCCGCGCGTTCCGGCCAAAACACTGGGGGGCGCGAATGCAATATGACGTCCATCGCGGATACAACAGCTACGTCATTTCGCGAAACAACCGACGCATAATTTACGGAAGCGACACTGCCATGACCGACGCGTTCGCGAAATTGAATGACGGCGCGCCCTACGATCTCGCCATCATGTGCATTGGCGCTTATGACCCGTGGATTTGGGCCCATTCCACTCCCGAGCAAGCCGTCGCGATGGCGGATGCAGCCGGCGCGCGTTTTATCATGCCGGTGCACCATCAAACATTTCGTTTGAGCATAGAACCTTTTCGCGAACCGATCGAACGCTTCACTCGCGCGCTGGCCAAAACGCCGGAAAGAATCGCGCTGCGTGAAATCGGGGAAACCTTTGTCCTGCCTTAGAGCGGTAACGAACATTTCGCTGCGCTTCGTCAAGGGGTTCTTGTTCTGGGGGGCGCACGGGCCCTCGCGTGCGAGGGCGCGTGCGCTCCCCAACCAAAATCCCGCTGCCCGAGCGCTAGTCCGATGTCGCGCTCGGTGTGGGCGTGGGAAACGCGAACGTCGGATGAATCAATGGCGGCGAAGTGGGCGACGGCGTCTCGCTGAAAAATGGGGTCGGCGTGGGTGAGACCGAAGGACCTGGCGAAATTGTCGGGCTTGCTGTCGGAGTTGGACTTGGCGTCGGTATCGGTGTCGGGAGCGGCGGCACGGTGTTAACCCAATGGTGCAGCGGCACACTGGCGCCGCCGATTTCCTTCACCAGCGCCTCGCAATGCACCTGCAACTTTTCCAGATCGGGCGGACCCCACGATGAATCAGCCGTCCCGCTGAACACGACATAGGTCGCTTTCAGGTCGCTGAGCGGCCGATTGTTCGGATTCGAAAGTGCGTTCACCTCTTTCGCGATCCGGAGCGATGCTTCCCCCACCCGATCGTTCGGGCCGACATCACCGACGATTGCCGGATAAATCGTGTTGCCGACAATCACTACCGAGTAATCGCCGACACGCGCGCCGTCACTGCCCTTCGTGAAACTCGCGGGCACGACAATAAATGGATCGTAGGTACCGATGAGGTAGCTGTATTTTTTCATAGTGTTGATCTCGTCACGCAATTCGGTTACCGCGTTTTTCAACTCGCGCTTCCGTTCTGGCGTCGCCGTTTTTTGTTCCAGTTCAACCCGGCGCAATCGTTCTTCAATTCCTGGCAGGTAAGGATTGGAACGATTCGATTTTTTTCCCCAGCGAAAACTCGTGAACGGTTTGAACGTTGGCGAAACACCGTTGCCAGCCGGCACCCGATCACCATCGGAGCCATCCGCATCCACATCCATATCCGCCTGAAAGAGCAGGGCGCGGCGTTTGGTTCCGGGGTGCTTCAATGCCAGCACCGTCTGGCAGTCGTAAAAATTGTGGCGCGAAAGGAGCAGGTCGAGCCGATTCAAATTCTCACGCAGCTCGCGCACTTTGGTCTCGTAAAGTTGCGCAAAGAACGGGGAAACCGCTTCGGGTTTGGCCATTGTCGCCAGGCCGGGTAGCAAGTTGCCAAGGTCCGGACTCACCTTTCCGAGCTCATCCACAGTGCGATTGGGCGTCGGCACTCGCGCGCGCAGTTTCAAATCGATCATGTAACTCATTGGGTCGACCCGTTCCTCGGATGCGGCTGCGCCCGTCGCCGTTTCCACTTCGCTGCGCAAGGTGAAGCCATTGAACAGCCGCGCGACGTCGAACTTGCCGGAGAGCACAGGTGGGCGGGTCGCCGTTGCCGTTGCTGACGGCGCCGCGGTCGGTGTCGGAGAAGGTTCTTCCGCGCGCGTGATCGTCCAGCGCCAGCGCTCAAGCGAAATCCAGCGCAATGTAACTGCCACGAACAATGCGAAAAAAATGAGGAGAACGATCCGGCGCAGAGTGCCGAGCCCCAACTTCCGCACGCGATTATTTCCTCAGCCAGGTCGCAATCGCGACAATAATTCCGAGCACACTCAGGACTGACATCAACCCTGCGGGCATCACTTTGTGAGTGCTGAAAAACTTCGGAACGAATTGCCCGGCTAACAGGACCGAAACAACGAGGGCGACGATCAACCCCGCCGTTTTGTGGTCGGGCAGCAAAAAAGCGGCTGCCAACAATATTAGGCCGGATATCGAGCCGGCGATGATTGAAATCACACTTCCTGCTTTGACATAGCCGACAATTCCACCAGTAATCGTCAACAATCCGTAGATAATAAAATAGACCTTAGCAGCGCCGAGCATCAGAGCGATTGGTAGCGCACGACTTTATCTCTGTCCAGCAGAGGCGGCGACCGGATGGCATGCTTGTCTTCTCATTTTCTCAATCCGTGTGCCACCGAGCCGCTGTTTCGCCTACGGCACATAAAAAATTTCCATCAAGGCGACACCGGTTCCTCCGCCCTTACCCCAAACAAGCGCGGTCGTATTTCCCGCCGGCCGATCGATGACGATGGCAGGTTCCGACGGATCCGGTGGAGTATAAGGGGCGAACTGGATGTCGGCGGGGTAATCGTCCCTCCAATTGTCGTTAGAACCAATAACGTTTCCGTTGCTATCAAACAGCATCAGCACGGGATCGGCCAGTGCAGTAGAAATGCCAAACTGCCGAAGTGAGGGTCCGAGAGCACGCACGACGACACGCGTATTCTCACCACCGGCGATAAAACCACCGATTAACACATGATCGTCGGTCCCGACGAAACCGCGAGTGCTGACGTTAAACAGAAGTGGGCCGCTCGAAGTGAGATCATAAACTTCAATCAGCCCGACACCTGTGCCGCCATTGGCGCCGGTGAGAATGGCGGTGTAACTGCCGGGCGGAAGCGACAGAATAATGGCTGCCTCAGTATCATTCGCTGGGGCCAGGGCAGTACTGCTGATCGCCGACTCCTGCGTGTCTCTCCAGTTATCATTACTTGCTAGGATATGATCATTCCCTTGCGCGTCCGTTTGATGCAGAACGAGGACCGGATCAGCCAAGACTCCGGGCACGCCAACGGAACTCAAAGTTGGGCCCAGGCCGCGCAAAACCACGGTGTGATTGTCATTCCCTCCAACGACAAAGCCCGCGATGGTGGCCCCGGATGCGGTCAGGACGTTCGCACGTGTAGAAATATTATTCAGACCTGCGGGAGCCGAGGGCACCTCGGTTGAAACCGTGAAAATAGCCTCGTTTGAGGGTCGGCTTTCCGCTCCGGCAACATTAACCGCAGTAACGACGAAATAATAAGTGGCGCCGGCGGCCAAGCCGTCGATCTGGGCGGTGGTAGCCTGACTCGGAACAACAAGCGACGACTGATCGCTTCGATTCCCATAATAGATATGATAGGCAACAACGTCCTCGGAGGGGCTTGGTTGCCAGGCGAGGGTGGCCGAGCCTGCGCGTGCAGTGTTTGAGCGAATTGCGAACAGGACGAGGACTAGGCACACCCGTGTAAAGACGGATGCTTTCATTATTATAGTAAGTATTTATAACGCGGAAATTATAAGCAGCCGCCATGCCGATTTTCGAACGATATGCAACACCTGTATCGGTCGCTTATCACTCAATTACAATAACTTACGCAGTTTGACTTTCGCTGTATCAATGCAAAATACGCAAAGAACCTCGCTGCTGTGATGCAGGCATCGAAAACTCCCGAAAAAATGAGCCTCCTGCCATCTTTCCAAACCCTTTTCGGCCTGCAAAAACCGCGAATCGCCCCGTCGCTGGTCAATCACATTTGCACGCTGCAGATACGATTCACTCCACCAAATAGGCGACAACAGCTACGCGAAATGGTCTTGCGCAGCCGCCTCGTCTCTTAAAGTCAGTCAGGGTTTCCCGTTGCGGCTGAGAGGGCTTGCGAGCGGCACGAATTTGCGCGCGCAGAACACGGGCTGATGTTCAATTGATGACGGAACATTCGCACGATCATCACGATTACGGCGACGAGGGTGGGCGTGGGCATTCGCATGGTCATGGGAAACACGGCCACACTCACGGGCTGATTGATCCGTCGATCACGACATCAGAACGCGGTATCTGGGCGATCAAATGGTCGTTCATCGGTCTCGCTGTTACTGCGCTTCTCCAGATCGTTGTCGTTCTGCTTTCGCACAGCGTCGGGTTGCTCGCTGATACGATTCATAACTTCGGCGATGCCACCACCGCCATCCCGTTATGGATCGCGTTTATGCTCTCACGTTGGAAGCCGAATGAGAAGTTCCCTTATGGCTACGGCCGCGTGGAAGATCTGGCGGGCATGGCAATTGTCCTAACGATTCTTGCGAGCGCAGTTGTCGCCGGCTACGAAACAGCGCAACGCTTTTTCCATCCGCAACCGGTCGATTACTTGTGGGCGGTGATGGCCGCCTCCGTCATCGGCTTCATCGGCAATGAAGCGGTCGCGATTTTTCGAATCAAAGTCGGCAGGGAAATCGAAAGCGCCGCGTTAATCGCGGACGGTTATCATGCACGGATTGATGGTTGGACCAGTTTGGCTGTGCTTTTCGGCGCCATTGGCGTCTGGATGGGTTATCCGCTGGCCGATCCCATCGTCGGGGCGCTGATCACGATCGCAATCGCGCGGATTGTCTGGCAATCGGCCGAAGCGGTCTTCACCCGTGCGCTCGACGGGGTTGATCCCAAAATTATTGTTGAGCTCAGGCATGCCGCGACTCATGTCCGCGGCGTAGAGAAAGTGACCGACGTGCGCGCGCGCTGGCTGGGGCACCGGCTGTATGCCGAAATGAACGTGGCGGTTGCGCCGCGACTTTCGGTCGAAGAAGGGCACGCCGTTGCCAAGGAAGTGCGGCACGAGGCGATGCATCACGTCGGCTGCCTGTCGAATGTTGTCATCCACATCGATCCGATGCAGGAAGCCGGCGAAGAATTTCATCGCATTCACGCGCACACCCACGACGGCCTTCCGGTGCACTCGCACTAAGCGGGCCGCAGTCTCGCAGGCAGGCCGGCCCAGAAATTGTCTTGAATATCTGCTCACCCGCCGCAAACTCCGTTCACATGCTGCGCATTCGAAGAGAAACCGGCTGGGCCCGAGTTTTCGCGCTCGGTTGTATCTGTTCGTTCCTGTTTGCGATTGTGCTTTCGGATGCGCCGCAACTGCACAGTTGGCTTCATCCAACCTCCGGTCCGCATCACGAGTGCGCCGCGACCTTGATTGCAGCCGGAAATTGTGAGCATAACCCTCCGCCGCAAGCTGCGCCTAAGCTCGAGAATGCACCGAACTCGCCGGCGTTTTTGCCGCAGCGTCTTCAATCAGTCATCGCGTCCGTTCCTTCTTCCATTCAGGAACACGCGCCGCCGGTCGCTCCTTAGCGCGACCCCGCCGCGTTTGCGTGCGGAATTGATTTTCTCCCGCTGAAGCAATCGCGGCGTTCACTCGCGCCCGCGTTTCTTATTCGCCGCAACCCGCCAGAAGCGCGTTGCATTCATCCAATTCCAATCATGAAAACTTTTAATGAAAAAACTTTTTGTAATCACAATCGCGATGCTGAGCGGGGCGAGCATGGCGATGGCACAGAACGCGACAGCGTCACCCAGCCCTTCAGCATCACCGCTCGCATCGCCAACTTCCACCACGGCAACGGCAGAGAGCGTCGTTGTTACCAGCCAGGAACTGGATATTTCGCGCGAGCAAATCGTGCCGAGCCTCGGCGCGACGCGTTACACGGTTGGGCCCGACAGGCTCGATTCACAGGCCCAAGGGGAGAATGCGCCATTTAACGAAACAATTCTGCGTTTTCCGGGCGTGGCGCGGGATTCATTCGGTCAGCTCCATGTCCGCGACGAGCACGCCAATCTGCAATACCGCATCGACGACGTTCTTCTACCGGAAAGCATTCCCGGTTTTGGGCCGGAGCTGGCGACGCGCTTTGCCGATAACATTTCCCTCATGACGGGTGCGCTGCCGGCCCAGTTCGGTTTTCGTCAAACCGGCGTGATCGATATTCACACCAAAAACGGCGCGGGTTTCATCGGCAACGAATCTTCCATCTATGTCGGAAGCTTCGACACGTTCATGGAAAGTCTCGAGCGCGGCGGCGTTACCGGAAAACTCAGTTACTACGTGACGCAAAGTTATTTGCATAGCGGGATCGGCATCGAGAATCCAACGCGCAGCAGCAGCCCGATCCATGACGACACCGATCAGTTCAAGGAATTCGCTTATTTGTCTTGCATCATCGACGACACCAGCCGGTTCACGTTTCTGGCCGGCGATAATCACAATGATTTTCAAATCCCGAACAACCCGGGGCAAACGCCGATGTTCAATGACATGGGAAGAACGAATTTCAATTCGGCCAAGCTCGACGAAAACCAATCGGAAGATAACGCCTACGAAATTCTGACTTATCAAAAGAACGCCGGCAATTTCAATTTCCAGGCGTCGATCTTCAATCGTTACAGTTCGATCCTTTTTCGGCCTGACAATGTCGGCGACCTCATTTTCAACGGCGTGGCCTCGCGGGTAGATCGCGACATTCTCTCGAACGGTGCCGAATTCGATTCGAGCTACAAACTCAACGATGAGCACACGCTACGTGGCGGTTTCATTTTCACCGAACAACACGCCACCGTCGATACTGTCACGCGGGTTTTTCCTGTCGATGCCAATGGCAATCAGACCAGCACTACGCCGCAGCGCATCGTCGATAACAACGACAAGTACGGTTACTTTTACGGTTTCTATCTGCAGGATGAATGGAAACCCTTCGAACAGCTTACCGTTAACTTCGGTGGCCGGCTCGATTTCGTAAATGCGTTCGCGGACGAAAACCAGTTCAGCCCGCGTCTCAACCTTGTTTACAAGCCTTGGGTTGGGACCATGCTGCACGCCGGTTACGCGCGTTATTTCACGACGCCACCTTTGGAAGCGGTCCCGCAAAGCACCATCGCCAAATTCACTGGGACGACGAACGAATCGGCGATTACAAGAGACGGCGCTGTCACGTCAGAGCGTGCGCACTACTTCGACATCGGCGCCACCCAAAAAATCGTGGAAGGTTGGAACGTCGGAATCGACGGCTTTTACAAGAGCTCACATTCGGTTTTAGACGAAGGCCAGTTCGGACAGGCGCTCATTCTCTCGTCGTTCAACTACAAGCGCGGCCGGATTTACGGGGGCGAATTGACGACGAGCTACGATCACGGCCCATTTTCCGCTTACGGCAACCTCGCCTTCGCGTGGGCGCGTGGTGTCCAGGTCAGCTCCGCGCAGTTTCTATTCGATCCCGATGAGTATGCTTTCATTAACAAACATTGGGTGTTCCTCGATCACGACCAGCGCTGGACCGCTACCGCCGGCGCTTCCTACACTTGGAATGATTGGAGAGCATCGACTGATTTTCTCTATGGAAGCGGTCTGCGCCGGGGGTTTGCCAACACAAAAAGCGTGCCCGACTACGGAACCGTCAATTTCTCGCTTCAACACAGCATCAAAATTTCGCAGCTCGGGACGTTCAAGGTCCGCCTCGACGTCGTGAATTTGCTAGATGAAGTTTACGAATTGCGGGATGGCAGCGGCATTGGCGTCGGCGCGCCGCAGTTTGGGCAGCGCCGCGGATTTTACGGGACCGTAGCGTACGATTTCTGAGCTGTTACGCAATGCCTCGACAAAGTGATTTAATTTTCGACTCCGCGTAATCGATTCAGTTCAGATCACTAGCAGAAATTACTTGCGCGCTAATTCGCGCCGATGGAATCTCGGCGGCAGATGAAGGCGTGCGCTCGCGCTGGGATTAGCGTTTTGTGCGCCTTTTTTGTGGCGTTGACCCTGGCGAGTTCGCCGCAACTGCACGAAAAACTGCACAAGTCCAGGGCCCACCACGAGTGCGCCGCAACGTTGATCGCATCCGGTAATTGCGAGGACAGCGCGCCTCCTTCAGTCGCTCCGAAAAGCAATAATCTTCCGGTTTCGCCGGCGTTTTTGGCGAAGCGTTTTCAATTCGTTTTTGCGTCGGTTCCTTCTTCGGTCCAGGAACACGCACCGCCCGCGTCTCACTGACGCTTCGCGCGTCCGCGACGGGCTGCGCACTTGGTTTTGGTGCGCAGCGAATCTCACCGCGCGCTAATCGCTCGCATCCTCATCGGCGGGGTCCTTGCCGATACTAATCGATTTTTTAATGACCAAATTTTTCTACAAAACTCTAATGACAACGCTGGTGGTGATCGCCTCCCACCAGGCTCTAGCGCAAC
>QHPN01000193.1 GCA_003219115.1 Verrucomicrobiota bacterium
CCCCGCCATCGCAAAAATCTTTCTCCTTTTCACATCCCCCCTGAACATCAAAAGATCCCGCACCGCGTAAGCCATTTGCGGGGTCCCGTATTCAACTCCCTTTGGCGTCGCCGGAGCTTCCTCCTCCAGCAACGCCGCCCACAACTTCATGTCATGACCATGGATCACGGCGCCGGCGGCCGGCTCCGATTCGTAAACGGCCGCATGCGTGAGCGATTCGGATGACGCAACGGATCCCTGGCATTGGAGCCAGTTCCTGGCGAAATCATAAGCAACCACTCGCGCGTAATGCGACGGCTTTAGTTCGGAGATCCCGGCAGTGGCCGAGCCTGTGATATAAAACCGGGAGGTCGCGCCGTCCCGGATACTCAGATTCCCGAACCCGATGCCGTTTGCATCCACGCCAACCATTCCAAGGTCGAGAAGTTTTCTCCGATATTCATTCAGTTCGTCGAATCCGGCGAACTGCGAAAGTTCCACTGCCACCCGGTCGCATGTGAACTTTATCGAGCCGGTTTCGCTCACGACGCGTGGTCGGCAAAGAGTTCGAGGATACTTTTTTCGTCTGCCTTACAAACGCCTCGCTCGGTAATGAGCCCGGTCACGAGGCGTCTCGGTGTCACATCAAATCCATAGTTCGCCGCCGGACTGTCTTCCGGAGCTATGCGGACTTCCACCGTTTCGCCGTCCCGCCAACCCTCAGCGTGCTTGAGTTCTTCGGCGCCGCGTTCCTCGATCGGAATCTCGGAGCCGTCGCGCATCGTCCAATCAAATGAAGATGAGGGCAGCGCCACGTAGAAGGGAACACCATTGTCCTGCGCTGCCAGTGCCTTCAAATAGGTTCCGATCTTGTTCGCCACGTCACCGGTGCGCGTGGTTCGATCCGATCCGACTATCACCAGATCGACCTCGCCGCGCTGCATCAAATGTCCGCCGGCGCTGTCCGCGATGATTGTATGCGGCACACCGTGTTGACCAAGCTCCCACGCCGTGAGCTTGGATCCCTGGCTGCGTGGCCGGGTCTCATCGACCCAAACGTGGACCGGTAACCCGCGATCGTGCGCGGCGTAAACGGGCGCCAGCGCGGACCCATAGTCCACAAAGGCGAGCCATCCGGCGTTGCAATGGGTCAGCACATTTATCTGCTTCCCGTTCTTCGTCCGAGCAATTTGCTCGATTAGATTGAGGCCGTGCTGGCCGATCATGCGACAATGTTCTGCGTCCTGCTCGGCAATCGCGGTGGCGGTACGCAACGCGATCTCCACCTTTTTTTGGATTTCTGTGGCGGCAGGCGTCTCGCCTGCAATCGCGTTCAACACTCTCTCAACCGCCCATGACAGATTCACCGCGGTCGGCCGGGTGGCTTTGAGTTGTGCGGCGGCGTTGGCTAAATGCGTGTCGAATTCTTCAGCGGAAATCCTGCGAGTCCGGCTCGGACCGCCAGTTTGACCTGCTTCAAGCACCGCCAGGTACATCCCATATCCCGCGCTCGCTCCGATCAGGCCGGCTCCCCGCACATGCATGTCCCGAATAGCGGTCGCCATTTGCGTGACTGTGCTGACGTCTTCGATCACGAACCGGTGCGGTAAAAATCTCTGATCGATCAACTGCACGACCCGCTCGTTTCCCGGCTTCAGCCAAATCGTTCGGAAATGTTCTCCGCCTACCTTCACCTGTCAGTTTACATCGATGTAGCGCTCGAAGCCTTTAAATATCCAACCTTTTTAACTCAACCGCGTAAGGCGAAGCCTTTTACGCGGTTGACCTGTGATCTCACTTTCCCCGCCTCTTCGTTCGAGTTCAGCGATGTTCGACGTTCGGTGTTTCTTCGCCGTTTAAGGTCCTTTGGTGCCAGCAGTGCCTGCTGCGAACCAAATTTCGTATGCCGGCTCCGTGCTCCCCGCTCCCTGCTCATTGCATACCGCGTGAGCCGAAGTTTCTTGATCGCCAAATGAGCATCCCGTCCTGCGTAAGTCTACTCGGTGCGTAACGCCTGGAGCGGGTTTACTCGCGTGGCGCGGCGGGCCGGCAGCCAAGTGGCAACAAGGGCTGCGGCCGCGAGCACGATCGGCGCGGTGGTGAACGCGATTGGATCAAAGGCGCCTACCTGATAGAGAATACCACTCAGGATTTTTCCGCCCGCCATCGCCAGCAGAATTCCAAGCACGACTCCGCAGGCGAGCATGATCGAACCTTCGCGCATGATCATACCCAACACTGCGCCGCGTTGGGCACCGAGCGCCATTCGAATTCCGATCTCCCGTGTCCTCCGCGCCACCGAATAGGCTTTCACACCGTAGAGCCCCACCACAGCGAGAGCGAGCGCCAGCCCTCCGAAGATCGAGAACATCGTTGCGCCGGCGCGGACGACCCAGAGCTGCAGGTTCGCCTCGAGATGTTGCGCAAAGGTTCTGAGTGAAATGATCGGGATGGAAGGATCGACATCGCGCACTGTTCGCCGCAGCAAATCGGCCGTGCCCGCTTCCGCGCCAGCTGGGAGCGAACGGAATCGAACAAAGAAGGAAACGTCGCTCTGGAATCCGCGGGCGAAGGGAACATAAATCGCACCCGGCCTTTCAGTCTCGAACAACGAATGACGCGTGGATGGAACAATGCCGACGATCTCCATCGTCTCATCGGGCTTTACTTCGCCACTCAGGTCATCGCTCATTCCCATGCTTGCGTTCGCGCCGCCTTTCGCGCGCGGCGCGTTGTCGCTGGCAAATTGAATACGCTGGCCAAGCGCATCGCCCTCCGGCCAAAGTTTTTTGGCGAGCACATCATCGATGATGGCGACTCTCAAGTCGCCCGGTTGCGTCGCTTCCGCTTCGGTAAATGCACGGCCACGGATTACAGGCAAAGCAACCGTGTTGAAATAATCCGCGCCGATTCCATTCCAAGCCGCATTAAACGCGAGACCCTCCGCCGCGGTGGCGGGCTTGTCATCCGGTCCGGGCCGAGGTCCGGCGCGCTGCACATTTTTGCTAAGAGAAATCATGCCGAACGGCACTGTCGCCGAAATAGCAACATGCTCGACTCCCGGTAAGGCTGATAGCCGCTCATTTAAGTTGCGATAAAGTTCCTGAGCACGTTTCGGTTCGTAACCCGCGAGGCTCGCATCCGTTTCCAGCATGAAACTGGCGCCCGGCTTCAAACCGGTATCAACAGAAGCAGCTTTGTGTGCGCCGCGAATGAACAATGCCGCTGCGGTCAGCAACATCAGCGAGAAGGCAATCTGGACCACGACCAGTGGATGACGCGGCAGAAGTCTCCAGTGCCGTTTCACCGCGTCTTCGCCCGCTTGCTGTTTCAAATCAGCAACGACCGCGGTGCGCGAAAGCTTCAAGGCCGGACCCAATGCGAAGGCAAGCGTGCCCAGTAAACAGAAGCCGAATGTGGCTAACAGGATCGACGGCTTCGGCCCACCTAGCCAGACGACGTCCAGCGGGATCAATCTTTGGAACGAACCCATCAACAGATTGGACGACCACAAGCCAAGAAAGAGTCCGCCCATGCCACCGAATAACGCCAGCACCAGGCCTTCGGTGAGAAGCTGGCGCACGATGCGTCCGCGGCTGCCCCCGAGCGCGAGGCGAATCGCGATCTCTTTTCGCCGTGCGGTCCCGCGAGCAAGCAGCATGTTGGCGAGGTTTAGACATGCCACCAGGAGCACCACGATCGACATGCCCAGCAGCATGGGAGCAATCTGTTTCACGTTAGCGTCGTCCGATGGAGCGGTGCCGACCGAGGTGTTCGAAACTGGCATTACCTGAAATGTCTGGTCTTTTTGTTCGACCGGGAATGCTCTCTCCAAATTGGCAGCCAATCCTTTAAGTTGCGGCTCGGCTGCGGCCGCTGTCATTCCCGGCTTCAATCGGCCGATGATCAGGAGCTGTTGACCGGCGCGATCCCCGAGCTTGGTCGCCGTCTCAGAGCTCTGGAAATCGTTCGCTGCTTGGTCGTATTCGCTTAGAGGCAACCAGACTTCCGGCGAAAAGATCTGCATTTCGATGGTGAACCCACGCGGCGCGACGCCAACGATTGTGAATGGCCGGCCATTGATGAGAAGCTGTGAGCCGAGCGCCGGATGATTATGCTTTTGCCAGTAAGAATAACTGACGATCGCCACCGGCGTGTTGCGGCCCGGTGTTTCTTCGTCCGGCAAAAAAGCGCGACCTTGAGCGAGCGGGACGCCCAACACGGAAAAATAGTTTGAGCTAACGATGCCGGCGAACGCGCGGCGCGTGTCCCCCTTCTGTCCCATGCCGACAAGCGCAAGATTGTAACCCAGCGTGTCGCTGAACACGCTGTTCTGTTCGCGAATGTCTCGATAAGTAGGATAGGAAAACCCGCGATAGGTTTTCGGGTTCTTTCTGTTCTGCGAAAAAACCTGCACCAGCTGCTCTGGTTGCGAATAAGCCGGCGGTGCAAAAAAGAGCGTGTGCACCAGACTGAACACCGCCGTATTCGCGCCAATACCGAGTGCTAACACAATCACCGCCGCAATCGTAAACCCCGGCGCCTTGATCAGCTTCCGGGCAGCAAACTTGAGGTCTTGAATCATGCGGGTCCCCTTTGCCAATATGATGCGAATAGAGACGAAATCGGATTCAATTAAAAGGGCGACAAGCTGCGCTCTAAATCACAACATCGCGATCCCATTCAGATCGTACGCAGTATCAAGTTTTGGGCGCCGGTGGCATAGGTTCCTTGCTCGATTGCCGATAAGGCGCCAGCGCCTTTAGCGTGAAATCATTATAATGCCCGTCTATTTTCCCCGGGCTAAAATTCGTCCGCTCGAGAAAGACTTGCAGCCGCTGTTCTGAATCCGTTGACACCTGACGGCGTGAGGCTCCGTCTTTCTTGACTGGCCGGAGTCCAGCCGTTGCCGGGCGAAGGTTGTTTCGCGGCTACACCGCGTGAGGCTAAAGCCTTCCTGACGCGCCGGAGCTTTAACGAAGGTAGTTATGCGGCTCCCAGCTCCCAAGCCACGCAACAGTTTGCATTCAGGATTGGCCGATGTAGCGCAACAGCATGGCCGATGTCTCCCGGCTTCCCGATTTCACTGACCCCATCGCGCGACATTGCCGTGTCGATCAGCCGCTGTTGAAGGCCGACATGACGGTCGAGCAAGCGCTCGGCGCCATCCGGCAGCAAGGGTTGGGCGAACGCATCATCTACTTCTACGTTGTCGATGAACATGATCGCCTCGCTGGTGTCTTGCCGACCCGGCGTCTGTTAACCGCCTCACCCGACATGATGCTTCGCGAGCTGATGGTGACCCGCGTCATCGCGATTCCAGCAACGGCGACTGTTCTCGACGCGTGCGAGTTCTTCGTTCTCTACAAATTCTTCGCCTTCCCGGTTGTTGATGCCAACCGTCATATTATCGGCGTGGTCGATATCGGCCTCTTCACCGCCGAAATGCTCGAGGAACGAGAGGAGAACATCACTGCGCAGCCGGATGAGATATTCGAAGCGCTTGGGTTTCGGCTCTCCCATTTGCGCGGCGCATCCGCCTGGCGGGTCTTCCGGCATCGGTTTCCATGGCTTCTGGCTACAATCCTTGGTGGAACCATGTGCGTCGTCATCGCATTCTTCCTCACCATGGTCTTGGGGCTGAACGAGAGTGTCAGCATGCAAACGATGACCGTCACCATTCAGGCGCTCCGCTCACAAGCAGTCACGAGCAGCTGGTTCAAAGTGGCATTTCTGCGAGAGCTTCGCTCAGCGGTGCTACTCGGCCTGGGCTGTGGCGCCCTCGTCGTCATGATCGTTCTGCTCTGGCGGAAAGATTTCACCGCTGCCCTTGCCATCGGCGGCAGCATCGGCCTGTCACTCGTGACCGCGTGTCTGTTCGGCCTTACTATTCCGTCGCTCCTCCATTCATTGAAACTCGACCCGAAGATCGCCGCTGGCCCGGTCACACTTGCCATAACTGACTTCGTCGCTCTCGCCTTCTACTTCGGGATCGCCGCGCTCGTCTTCTAATTCGCCAGAGTTCGCCCGTTGGACGAACTCGCCGTGGCGAACCTCTGGCGCTTTACCCTATTGGCCATACTGCTAATTGAGAACGATGAAGCAATTTACCCTGGGAGTACTGGACTGACGACGGGTGGTTCGTGGGCAGGCTAAAAGAAATGCCCGCCGTGATGAGCCAGGCCGAAACGCGCGAGAAACTCCAGGCGATGCTTGGGGATGCTTACCGCCTGATGGCGGAGGATACAGCCGAGAGCACGTTCGGGCGGTCCTGTCCCACGGAACGCAGAGATAAAAGGACACTCGCGCGCGGGGCGATTCGCAAGCAACTTGGATTGGAACAGGCTCCGCGGCCGCGAAACTACGTCCCCCCCCGTTAGCTGGGTTTCCTGATTAGTTTTCCTCTCGTCGAAATCCGCATTCCGCCGATTCGGTAAACAAATTCGTCAGGGAAAACGGTTCCGCCGGTGCCAAAAAAAGCGCCCCGCAGTTCCAGCGGAGCGCTTTTGTGTGTCGCGCAGAGGGTGCGCTTAGTCAACTTCGATGAATTCCGGATCACCCGGGCAAATCATCTGTTCGCTGTAGACAAAGCCGTCCACGTCAACCGCGACCCAGCAGCTGTCCACGAAGACGAAGTAGGTGTTCCCGATCAACCGGAAATGGTTCGCTCCAAATCGTTGGATGAAGAACTCCTTCGGATGCCGCCCAAGGCTGAACACTTCACTGTGACGAGACCTGAACTCTTGTTTGTTCACGGTCGTTTTTTGGCTCGTGCTCGAGCGCGCTCTAGTTTCACCTTTGTTCACGTCCTGAGCGCGACCCTGAGCATTCGTCTGTCCACTTACGTTTGTGTCCGTCTCAGGTTTTGTCTGCGGTTTGTTCGACTCTTGCGCAGTACGCACCTTTTTCCCTTTCGCCGGCTCTGTCGCCTGCGTGTCGTTTGTCTGCCCCTGCGTCTGTTGCGGCTCCGCTGTCTGGCCTAACGCCATGAGCGGTAACCCCAATATTACTGTTAATGTCAGTATCTTCATTATTCCTCCCTTCCCCTGTACTTCGTATCTCCCAAAACCTTTGGTCCCCGAACCGGGCTTCAAAGTAAGCGATAAAAATTAAGAGATTAGAATAGAGTGCACGGGATGAGCGACTTAGAAGGGGTCCGAGCCGGACTGGCATTAGCGACGCGGCAGGAGCGTGTGAACGCGGGCAGTAAGCGAGTTTTCGGAGCGGGAAAAGATTTGAAAGGCTCGCATAAATTTAGCGGCATCTCGATCGACCATTCCGCGCCGGCAACCTCGTTAGCAGACGACCTTGTTTTGCTGCCGTGGTGGTTCAGCCTCGTAATTCCGCCGACCTTCGTGGATCAGGCGCACGGTTGGCGATAGATAAACTTCCAATTCCTTTCTGACTTCTGGCCTCGCACGGCCGCTCAGCTCAGCGGTTAAGCAAAAGTACGATCAGCGCAATGAGCACCAGCGCGACGAAGAAGATTACCAGCCGCCATTGTCCCGGCGTCAGCAGACCGGCTCCGGCCGCATTCCTGGCGGCAACCATCCCGCCGCTGTCGTGCGCCAGTTTCATTGCATCTTCGTAGAGCTGACGCTCGGCGGCCGGCATCTTCTCAGGCGACGCGTACTCCCGCCCGTTGAACACGATCTTGGTGCTAACGGTTGCGCCTTCCGCGGCGATCGCTTTCTCGTAAGCGGAACGCGCTTCCGGCGGCAGCTCGTCCACGCTGGAGTACTCCTGCCCGTTGTAATTGATCCTTGTCTTAAGGTTGATCTTCATCTGTCGGACCAAAGCGGCCGTGTTCGATCATGGAGAAGTGTAAGCCGTTGTGCGAGGAATTTCGCATTCTCCTTTGCGATAACAAACTGTAACCGATAACTGGCAACATCGCTAATTCCATTCACCGATCACCGTTCACTGATTATCTCTTCCTTTCCATCTCCTAGCTCTTTGCTCCTTTGACCGCGGACCACTCACTACGCGACAACGAGACAATGCTGACAAATGGTCGGGACCGGCGCGACGAAGTCGATTATTGCAAGTGTGATCGGGCCAGCGGCTTCGGCATCGCCTCCCTCTTCCTCCGACGCTTTTAAGCTCTTTCCCCCTACTCTCTGGCTCGTCGCTCCTCGGCCTGCGTCTATACGTGAGTCACGTATATCATTATGTTATGCTAGGCACGTTGTATCTTTTCAATAACAGATAACTAATAACCCGATAACAGAAGCGCGGATATGAACGATCAACATGAATCAGGAGCAGAACCGACGGACCGGCAAGAATTTTTGCAAAATCTTTGGGAGGAACATATGCGCCATGAATTCGCGACGCATAACACCGAGGACACCCTCGCCACCATGGTCGATGACGCTTACGTCAACCATATTCCGGTGTTGACTGGCGGTGTCGGTAAAGAGGCCCTGCGCGAGTTCTACTCGAAACGGTTCATCCCTCAGATGCCACCTGATACGGAAGTGACGCCAGTGTCGCGAACGATCGGCACTGATCAACTGGTCGACGAAATGATTTTCAAATTTACGCACACGATGCGGATGGATTGGATGTTGCCCGGCGTTGCGCCCACGGGGAGGCGCGTGGAAATACCGTTGGTGGCGATTGTGCGCTTCAGGGAGAACAAGCTTGCCCACGAACATATTTATTGGGATCAAGCTTCGGTCCTGGTCCAACTCGGCTTGCTTGATCCGAACAATTTGCCCGTGGCTGGCATCGAAACCGCCCGCAAAGTTCTCGACAACAGTTTGCCGTGCAATGCCCTTATGGAACGCGCCCGGTCGCTCAATCCCGTTTAAGTGCGCCGCCCTAGCTTCTTATTTTTCCAGGATTCCAGCGTTTCGCTTTTCTTTATGCAGAAGGATGAAACGGATCTACGGAAGCGAACAAAGGATTTTGCGCTTCACATTGTCCGGGTGTTTTCCACTCTTGCCAAAACGACGGAAGCACAGGTCGCTTCCTCCTTCTTAGTTCTGCCTTTCCTAGTGCACTGACACA
>QHPN01000063.1:0-15496 GCA_003219115.1 Verrucomicrobiota bacterium
AACATCACGAACTGGGTTTTTGGCGGAAATACGTCTTTTCCACCGACCACAAAGTCATCGGCATCTGGTACGGCATCAGTGGCCTGATCTTTTTGTTCTTCGGCTTTTCCCTGATGATGATGATGCGGTGGCAGCTGGCCTATCCCGGCCAGGCGTTGCCGGTAATCGGAAATGCTCTCGGCCATTTTTTTGGCGCGGGTTCGATGCCGGACGGAAAAATGACGCCGGAGTTTTACAACTCACTCGGTGCCATGCACGGCACGATCATGATCTTTCTCGGTATCGTTCCGCTGGCTTTCGCCGCTTTTGGAAATTTTGTGGTCCCGCTGCAAATCGGCGCGCCCGATATGACCTTCCCGAAAGTGAACGCCGCCAGTTACTGGGCGTTCTTTGTCGGCGGCGTCATCATGCTGGTAAGCTTTTTTGTGCCCGGCGGCGCGGCCAAGGGAGGTTGGACATCTTACACTCCCCTTGCTGTTATCGCCGATAGCGGGCCGAATTTTAATCCCTTCTTTAACGGCCAAACCCTCTGGCTGGTTGGCTTTGTTTTCCTGATCACCTCCTCCCTGCTGGGAGCGATCAATTTCATCAGCACCATTATTCAACTGCGCGCCCCCGGCCTGACCTGGATGCGTCTGCCATTTTTCGTCTGGGCCCAATTTGTCACCGCATTCCTTTTGGTGCTGGCGTTCCCGCCATTGGAAGCGGCGATCGTCATGCAAATAATGGATCGCCTTGCCTCGACCAGCTTTTTCATGCCGGCCGGCATGGTGGTGAATGGAGCGCCCATGCACATCAGCGGCGGCGGCAGCCCGCTCTTGTGGCAGCATCTGTTTTGGTTTCTCGGTCACCCGGAAGTGTATGTGCTCATTTTGCCCGGCATGGGCATCGTCGCCGAAATCCTCGCTAATAACTCGCGCAAGCCGCTCTGGGGTTACAAATCTCTCGTCTTTGCGGCGCTGGTCCTCGGTTTCCTTTCCTTCGTCGTCTGGGCCCATCACATGTGGCTTACCGGGATGGGCTCGGCCGTGAGCGCGTTTTTCCAAACCACCACCCTCATCATTTCGATCCCGTCTGTCATCATTTTGAGCGCATTTTTCATTTCCCTCTGGGGCGGCTCGATTCGATTTAACGTGCCGATGCTCTTTGCCACTGCCTTTCTCCCGATGTTCGGCATCGGCGGCCTGACCGGTATTCCGCTCGCGTTTAATTCAGCTGATCTCTATCTGCACGACACCTATTACGTCATCGCGCATTTCCATTACATCGTTGCGCCCGGCACCATTTTCGCGCTCTTTGCCGGGATCTATTATTGGTTCCCGAAAGCCAGCGGCCGAATGATGAATGAGTTCTGGGGCAAGGTGCATTTCTGGCCGTCGCTCATCTGCATGAACGTCATTTTCCTGCCGATGTTTTTGCAGGGAATGCTGGGCATGCATCGGCGTTGGTACGACGGCGGGCAGGGCTGGGGCGTTTCCGGCGAACACATCTGGGGATTGACCGGCTTTCAATGGAACCAGCCGATTTCGATTGCGGCCTGGGTGATGGGCCTGGCGCAAATTCCCTTCATCATTAATTTCTTTTACAGCATCTGGAGGGGGAAAAAGGTCGAGAACGACAATCCCTGGGACGCGACCACGCTGGAATGGACAGCGCCGTCACCGCCCGGGCACGGTAATTTTATCAAACCGCCGGTGGCCTATCGGGGTCCTTACGAATACAGCCTCCCGCGTCGTGGCAAAGACTACACCATGCAAAACGAACCGATCGAAGCGAGCGAACTCGCCACTGCCCATTCGGCGCGCGAGCCGGTTCTGCATTGATAAATTTTCAAGATGGAAATTCCCTACACTGTAAGCGCCCGTCGGGATACCGGCCTGTGGAACGCCAAAATCGGCATCTGGTTGTTTCTTGCATCGGAAGTAATGCTCTTCGGCGGTTTGTTTTCCGCTTACATCTTTTTGCGACTCGATGCCGGACCGGGCGAATGGCCACACGGGTTGCTGAACGTTCCGGTTGGCACGATGAACACCGCCATTCTCATCGCGTCATCGGTCACAGTAGTGCTGGCTTGGGCGGCGTTGAAAATGCGCGATCTGACCAGGTACAAAATCTACATGACGCTAACCATTCTTTGCGGTGTCACCTTTTTAGTGGTCAAGCTCAGCTACGAATGGCCGCAAAAGTTCGAGCACTTTGGCGCTTTCATTAAGGAAGACGCGCTTGGGAAATATGAACAGTATCTCGGCAACCGGCACCTGCTCGAGAAGGGTCTGGCCCCGCGCAAGGAAATTACCGGGCATCTTCACAACAAAGAAGCCTTGAACGATCCCAACATCAAAGAGTACGAGATCGCGCTCGATCCGGTTAATGCTGATCCGACCAATCCGGCGATGGATCGGCCGCATTTTTGGCCGCTGCCGGCCACGGACAAAATCGCGACGATCGAAAAAGAGGATGTGCAGTACGCAAACATGTTCCTGCCGAAACACAGCGCCTATTTCGCGAGCTACTTCACGATCACCGGTCTGCATGGCGCGCACGTCCTCGGTGGCGTGCTGGTCTTTTGTTACATGATGGTTCCGGCTAGCTTCCGGCTTTACCGACACAATCCCGAACACCTCGCCAACCGCGTAGAAGTCGCCGGCCTTTTCTGGCACTTCGTTGATCTGGTTTGGATCTTCGTTTTCCCGCTTTTTTATCTTCTCTAACGATGAATAACCCGCCCGACATTTCACCCGTGGAGCACGAGACCGAGGAATACGCGCACCAGGTTCAGGCGCATGTGACTAAGTACCTCATGGTGGGCGGCCTGCTGCTGGCTTTCACTATTATTACAGTCGCCCTCTCCTACGTGGACTTCGGAGCGGTTCTATCCCATTTGTTTCATACCAATCTCTCGGAGGGTCAGGGACGCAAAGCGAACGTCACCGTCGCTCTTCTAGTCGCGACCTTCAAAGCGGGGCTGGTCGCCGCGATCTTCATGCATCTCGCTGCAGAAAAGCGCCTCATTTATCGCGTCCTCATCTTCACCGGCTTTTTCGTTCTCGGACTTTTCTGGCTCACCTATCTCGCCTGGTACGACCCGGTTCACCGCTAATGTCAATCAAAGGCTTCCATATTGTCTTCATCGTCTTCTCGACCCTGCTCGCGCTCGGTATCGGCTGCTATTGCGTCTGGATCGATTTGACTGTGGGCGAGCCAGTCTATCGCACCGGTGCCATTGTCTCGTTTGTCTGCGCCGTGGGACTCATTATCTACGGCGTCTTGTTTTATCGAAAAATGAAACGGCTGCGCTTGATCACATGAAGGCGATTTTTATTTCCGTCGTTTTGTTTTGTGGTGCGTTGACGCAAACATTCGCCTGCTCCACTTGCTTCGGTAATTACGGCGACGTCGGTGGGCCACCGCCGGCAAACGTCCAGCACCTGGCCGTCGCAATCTGGGTCTTGATGTTCATTGTCATGTCCGTACTGGGTGGAATCGGCGCATTCAGTTTTCATCTTTGGCGGCACGCTCGCATGCCGACAGAGCCGTACGACCAGTTGATCGACGAAGATTTGTCACTGTATGAATAAGCTTGCCCTGATCAACGAGTTCCTCGGTCAGCCGGCGAATGCCTCCGAACACGGCTACCAGATCGATCACATCCTGGAGTTTTGTCACTGGTTCATGGGCGCCCTCTTCATTGGATGGTTGATCTTCTTTTTCTTTGTCCTCGTTCGTTATCATCGCAGCCGCCATCCCGTGGCCGATCACGCAGGCGTGACCAGCGGCATCTCTACGCACTTGGAATTTGCCGTCGTCCTGATTGAAGCTGTGCTGCTCGTCGGCTTTGCCCTGCCGTTGTGGGCGAAACGAGTGAATCAGTTTCCCGAAACCCGGGATGCCATTCTTGTTCACGCCGTTGGTCAGCAATTTAACTGGACCTTCCATCTCCCGGGTCCCGACGGCGTTTTTGGTCGGCGCGACGTCAATTTGGTAACCGCTTCTAACCAGCTCGGGTTGGACGCCAACGACCCGGCCGCGAAGGACGACATTGTCGTGCCGGGCGAATTGCACGTCCCGGTGGATCGCTCCGTCATCATCGAATTGTCCTCCAAGGATGTGATTCACAATTTTTGTTTGCCGCACATGCGCATCGCGCAGGACGCAATTCCCGGTTCGATCATTCCAATGTGGTTTAAGCCGATTAAGGCTGGCACTTACGAGGTGATCTGCGGGCAACTGTGTGGTCTCGGGCATTACAGTATGAAGGGCAGTGTCGTCGTTGATACGCCTCAGGACTATGAGGCGTGGTTGAAAGAACGTGGTGAAATGGCCGCGCAATCGGCCGCAGCGCCGCCGCCGATGCAGCGGCCGGCCGGTGAACCGGCCCCAGGACCTTCGCCGGCGACCGTGCCACCACCGGGCGCTCCGCCGGCAGGCAGTCAGCCGTCGCCATCGGCCAGTCCCGGCTAACGCCTTTCTCTGTAGCGGCGGTCCATGACCGCTGATCTTCCATGGGCGATCCTGTTCCGAAAAACTCGGCGGTCATAGACCGCCGCTACAACGCCTGGCTCAACCGCTTCGCCTGGCTTAGCGCGGTCGCGACCCTTCTCCTGATTTGTAGCGGCGGGATGGTCACGAGCAAAGGCGTTGGCCTCGCGGTGCCGGATTGGCCGACGACCTTTGGCTACAACATGTTTCTCTTTCCAGTTTCAAAATGGATCGGCGGAATTTTTTTTGAGCACACCCACCGTTTGATCGCCTCCACCGTTGGAGTGCTCACACTCATTCTTGCAGTGTGGCTTTGGTTTGCGGAATCGCCTCGCTGGGTGCGCATGCTCGGCCTCCTTGCCGTTGGCGTTGTGATCCTGCAGGGAATCCTCGGCGGTTTGCGCGTTACGATGTTGAAAGATCAAATCGGAATTTTTCATGCCTGTCTCGCGCAAGCTTTCTTCGCTTTGATGGTCATCATTGCACTGGTCACTTCGCGATCCTGGAGAGAGCACGTCGCCGCCATTCGCGATGGCAAATTGTTGCGGGCGATTGCACTCCTCACCACCGTCCTGATTTATGTTCAACTGGCGCTCGGTGCCACCATGCGACATCAACACCGCGATCTTTCGATCACGGATTTCCCGACTGCCTACGGCCAATGGATTCCGGATACCAGCCTGGCTGCAATCACAACGATTAATGCTGCTCGCGATCGCGTCGGAATGTCGGACGTTTCCGCGACGCAAATCTGGTTACAAATGGCGCATCGTTTCGGTGCGGTTTTGATCGCGATTGGTGCGATCTGGTTTTTCGTCTCCGTCCATCGCGAGAAAATTTCGCCGCTACGCGGGCTTTCCACCGCCTGGCTGATCGGTGTTTTCGTGCAAATTTGCTTAGGCGCCTGGAGCATCTGGAGTAACAAGGCCGCCGATGTCGCCACCACGCATGTCGCGGTAGGTGCGACGCTGCTTGGGCTCGGTGCGATCATCTGCGCGTTTTGTTCTCGTCGAATCGAAACGCCGGTTTTTCCGACCCATCAACTAGGGTCGGACCCGGCGATCGTATGAAGGACGCGAATTATCAGATGCCAAGCTTCCAGGCCCCCGCTAACCCTGAAGCTGGCCATACCCGCGTATCCGATTTCTCCCAGCTAATCAAAACGAGGCTGACATTTTTGGTCCTCATTACTACCGGCGTTGGTTTTTATCTCGGCAGTTCTGATCCAGTCGATGTCGCTCGCTTACTAAATGTCCTGCTTGGAGCAGCGCTGGCAGCCGCCGGTGCATCTGCCCTTAATCAATGGTGGGAACGCGACCTCGACGCCCTGATGTTGCGCACCCGCATGCGTCCAGTTCCTTCCGGCAGAATGCGGCCGGGGAGCGCGCTGATTCTAGGATGCCTCTTCGCTGTCATCGGAATCATTTACCTCGCCATCACATCAAATTTTCTTGTTACCATTCTGACCGCGATCACGGTTGTAATTTACATCTTCGCATACACCCCACTCAAACGCGTCACCACGCTCAATACTTTGGTCGGCGCGATTCCAGGCGCGCTCCCGCCTTTGATTGGCTGGGCGGCCGCTCGCGATTCGCTCGATTTCGGCGCCTGGACTTTGTTCGCGATTGTTTTCGTCTGGCAGATGCCGCATTTCTTTGCCATCGCGTGGCTCTGCCGTCACGATTACGAACGAGCCGGTTTTAGGATGTTGTCGAGCGACGACGAAACCGGCATCCGCAGCGCGAGTCAGGCCGTCCTTTTCTGCATGCTTTTGCTATTGATCGCGGTCATCCCGTCCGTCATCGGAATGGTAAGCTCAATTTATCTTTTGATTGAAATCATTCTCAGCGGCCTTTTCACCGCCGTCGCGATGCGCTTTCATCGCCTCGCCACCATCCATAGCGCGCGGCTCCTCTTTTTCTCCTCAATAATTTATCTGCCGCTTTTACTTGCTGCATTAATGTTAACCAAACTGTGACAGCTACCGTCGTTGCTACCCAACCTTTGACGCGGCGAAAATCCCATGTCGCTATTCTCGTCCTTATTCTTTTTCCGATTGTGATTGGCGCAGGAATGTTGTGGCTACGTCACGTCGAAGTTCAACGTTTGGAGAGCCGACAAATCCAAAACTACGGCTCGGTCCCGCCATTTCAGTTCACCAACCAGGATGGCAAACCATTCGGCAGTTCCGATCTTGCCGGCAAAATCTGGATCGCAGATTTCATTTACTCCACTTGTCCGGGCCCGTGCCCAATGATTAGTACTCGCATGAGCGAGATGCAAAGACCGCTCGAAAAAACCGACGTGCATTTCGTTTCGTTTACCGTTGATCCGGATAAAGACACCCCAGAGCGGTTGCGCGAATACGCCGGCCAACTGCACGCCGCACCCGGTCGTTGGGATTTTCTCACCGGCCCGAAATCTGAAATTTACAATTTATCTTTGAATGGATTCAAACTGGCCGCCGCTGCTCGCAGCAGTGAAAACCCGGAGCCGCTGCACAGCACACGAATGATCCTGGTCGATCGACACGGACAAATCCGCGGCTACTACGATGCCACCACGGCCGACGCGATCACCAAACTACTGGCGGACACCAATCACCTCCTAAAAGAGCAGCCACGCTAGCGGCTCGGCAAGAGCGTCGCCCTACCATTACGATTATCTCGCGAGCACGGGATTGGTAGGGCGAGGCTCCGTCGAGCCGCAGCCAGCCACGTTAAGCCCGCGCCGGCCCCTCGTGAGCGACGCGCTGCAAATACTCGCGATACTCGCCCTTTGGTAATCGATCAATCAACACGGCCAACTCACGCCCATCAATGAATCCCATGCGCAACGCAATTTCCTCGAGACAGGCAATCTTCATTCCCTGGCGATGTTCGATGGTGGCGATGTAATTGCCGGCTTCCAACAGACTCGTCGGCGTCCCGGTGTCGAGCCAGGCGATACCGCGGCCGAGCTGGGTCACGTGTAACTCGCCGCGCTGCAGGTATTGTAAATTCAAATCCGTAATCTCGATTTCGCCACGCGCTGACGGTTTGAGCTCGCGACACAATTCCACTACGCGATCGTCGAAAACGTAAAGGCCCGGGACCGCAAATTGGCTGCGCGGATTCTTCGGTTTTTCCTCCAGACTGATCGCTTTGCCGGCGCCGTCGAACTCGACCACTCCGTAACGCTGCGGGTCGCGCACCTGATACCCAAAAATGCAGGCTCCACGTTTCAGCGCCAATGCTTCGCGATAGAAATCGAGTTTCCCGTAAAAAATGTTGTCGCCCAAAATCAATGAGGCGCCGGCGCCACCGGCAAATTTCGCGCCGATCAGAAACGCCTGCGCGATTCCCTCCGGCTTCGCTTGTTCTGCATACTGGAGTTCAATTCCGAAACGCGAGCCATCGCCCAGAAATTCGCGGAGCATCGGCAGATCTTTCGGCGTGGAAATGATCAGGATTTCGCGCAACCCGCCGAGCATGAGCGTCGCGAGCGGATAGCAAATCATCGGCTTGTCGTAGACCGGCAGGAGTTGTTTACAGACAATGGTGGTCAGCGGAAACAAGCGGGTGCCAGCCCCGCCCGCGAGCAGGATCGCTTTTTTTGTCACGGCACAATTCCTGACAGAATTCAGCGCGCGGTCAAACCGAAGACGTGGCGTAATTCAAATTGTAGGGGCAGCCGCTCCGCCTGCCGGGCTGAGACGACGGCAAGCGATGCGCTTGCCCTACAATGATTTTGCGGCGAAACGCGTCAGCAACGGCTCGATTGTTTTCTCGATGGTGAATTCTTGCTCGATGCGCAAGCGCCCGCCCCGACCAAAATCGCTGCGCAAATTTTCATCGCGCGCCAGCTGCTCCATCGCATCGGCCAGGGCGGGCGCATCACGCGGCGGAACAAGCACCCCGGTTTTGCCATTCGCCACCAACTCAGGAATTCCAGCGACCGTAGTGGAAACAACCGGCTTCTCGCTTGCCATCGCTTCGGCGATAACCGTGGGAAAAATATCGCTCGCGCCCCGTTCATCGGGCGCGGAAGCGAGCACAAAAATGTCGGAATTACGCAACGCCCGGAGCACGTAATTTTGCGATTGCTCGCCGGCAAAATGAATTCGTTCGTGCAAATTGTGCTGCGCGACGCGCGCTGCCAAGTCTGTGCGCAAGGGGCCGTCGCCGATTATTTCGCAAGCGAAATTCAATGCGCGATTGTGCAACTGCGCACAGGCATCAATCAAAATGTCGAAACCTTTGAACGGAACCAGTCGCCCGGTGCTCAGAAATCGGATTGGGCCGACCGAATGCCGCTTTGCCTGGGCTATGGGAAAACGGGTGAGGTCAATTCCGTTATAGACACGAAAGATTTTGTCGCGCGATTCCGGGCAACGCGCTGCCAGCATATCGCGGCTGTAATCCGTCTCCGCACCCACAAACTCGGCGCTGGCGCAAAGTTCGCGCAGCAATTCGTCGTTGCCGAGATCGCTCATGAAATCCTGCCCATGAGCCGTGATGCTGAAGGGGATTCCGCTGATTGCCTTTACAAACATGGCCGTGTGCGCGGCGCGGTTGGCGAAGTGAACATGAAAATGAGGCACGCCTTCGCGCTTGAAGAGGTCGACAAAAAAAAGCGCGTTCCGCGCCCGTAACGCCGCCTTGTATTCGGCGCCGTATTTGTTTTCGTGTCTGCTTACGAGCCCCTTGGGCCAGCGACCGAAGCGTTTTGCTTTTCGCGCCAGCTTGTCGAGATCGCGCGACGATGGCGCGTAACGAATCGGTGCCTGCAGTTTCGCCAGATATTCATGTCGCAGCGGCGTTTTCGGCGGATAGAGCGAGGCGAGGACGATCTCATTTCCGCGCCGTTCCAGCTCGAGCATTTCCGCGTCGCAAAAAGTCTGTGAGAGAACAGGGTAACGCGAATAGAGGTAGCCGAGACGCATTATTTTCTTCTCCTACCTCTTCCTCTGCTTCGCCTCCCTCACGGAGGAAGATTAAGTGGGAGAGGAAGAGGCAGACTAACTCAAGAAAATCGAACGTCCTTGCCCGGATCCATTTCAAAGTCGAGCACGAGCGACTCAGACGTGTTCGGCTTAATAATCTCAGCTTCGAATTTTACGAAGATCGAGTCCTCGCGAAAAATCGCGTATTTGTCCATCGACTCGAAATCGAGCGCAATAAAAAAGGGCCAGGCCATGTCTGAATCGATGCGCTTACCGCATTTGATGCTCAGCACTTCCGGGATTTTCAGCAATTGCATGCGTGAATTCATCATCATCTCCTCGACCCGGGCGGGAGTGACTTCGGGCTTGAGCTTATAAAGGACGAGATGATGAACCATGGAAGGATAAAGTTATTAGGCGTTCCGGGCAGACCGCGCAAGTGAGAACCGGTCCCGCTCATGAAAAGGGCCGGTTCCCGGAATTAGGCCTTATATACCCTGCCAGGGTTTCGTCGTTGGCCTGGCGCGGCGCCTTATCGCGTAGGAGAAACTGGGTTTCCTGCGGAATTAGCACTTCATTTGGACAATTTGCTCGTTCCGCGCAGCCTGATCCGGAGAGCTTTACCAAGCCCCTAAAGAGCGGAACATTTGCTTTTTCACATGGCCAAGGCCGAAGCGACAAGATCGACAATTACCGAGCGGCTTCGTCGTTTCGCGGCGTCTCAAGGTGTTAAAGAGGCTGCCGCTATTTCTTTTGTGATTGCACTCGCCAGCGTCATGTTGTTTCGCGCCTTCGGCGGGGATTGGCCAGTCGGTCATGACCATCCGGTACATTTGTTTCGGATTTGGCAGCTCAAGCAGCATCTGATCTCGCATGCGACACCCTGGTCGTGGAGCCAACGGTGGTTTGCGGGCTGTCCCATTAGTCTGGTTTATCCCGTGGGCGCGGATTTTTTTGTCCTCGCGGTGCAGGTGTTATCCTTCGGAACGCTGAGTATTTCTCAGGCCTATGCGCTGGCGTTTTGGCTCTTTTACTTTCTTTACGGTTACGCTGCTTATTATTTCATTTCACGCGCCGTCGTTTCGCGGCTCGCGGCATGCGTTGCAGTTTTGTTCTTTCTGACCGATCCGGGCTATGACGATATTGGCGGCTGGTTTTGGCTGGTCGACGCTGGTGTTTGGACTGCGGCGCTCGGGATGGTACCGGCCTTAATCGGCACAGTGCGAGTGGCGGATCTCTTCGAGCGGCCGAGGCCGCGAACCGCAGCAGCCGTCGGCCTTTGCATCGGTTTCGGCTCATTATGTCATCAATTGATCTTGGTCTATTTCGCCATCGCCATCGTGCTTCTTACCGTCATCCGTTATCTAACGACAGATGAAACACCATGGCGTCGCAGTTTCCTCTGGATTGGTGTCGCCGTGGTTTGTGGCTTGTTGATCGCAAGCTTTTGGCTGGTGCCGCACCTCGCTGTGCTTCCTTACATATCGGAAATCGGCATTGGCGGACAGTGGAGCGGAAGTACTTTCGGTGAAGTCGGCGCCAAACTGGCGAGGGGCCAATTGTTCACCGGGATGTTTTGGCTGGCGACGGCGGTTGGTCTTGTCGCCTTAGTCGTCTTTCTCCGGGCGCGACAAACGATGCCGTTGTTCATGGCAATGTTCAGCTTTTTGGCGATCTTTCTTTCCAGCGCATCGATCCCGCGAATGCTCAATGCGGACACCGCCGGCTGGCTGGAAAAGAATATGATTTTTCCCCGGCTGCTAATGCTGGTGAAGCCATTCTGGTACGGTGCGGGCGCGTTTTTACTCGTTTCGTCAGTGCGATTGATGCGGCATGCGATTGGACCAAAAACAAGTCCGCCGTCAACCAACGCTCGGCGAAAAAATCTGATCGCGCATGCTGTGATCGCACTGTTCGTGTGTGTATGTGTCGTGCCGTTGTTGTATCACTCCGTGGAAACGTTTGTGCGAGAGGAGGTATTACGACCGACCAGATGGAATTCGGGGCGGACCGATCTCGCCGACCGCGCTGCATTCATCCAGTGGGCGAATACGACGTTGCCCAAGGCACCGGAATTTTTTCGCATTGCGCACGGCTTCGATCAAGATGAGCACAACCTGACCGATCTGGGGATCTACATTCCTTATCCCTTCTACAAGATTTACAACACCCCAACTGGCGACCATTTTAAATACAACCTCGGATCCGCTTCGAACGAAGCCCTCCGTGCCGCAAATGTCCGCTTTGCGATCAGCGAACACGCCATCGAGCGTCCGGATTTCTCGTTAGAGCGCCGCTTCGGTCAATCGCTGCTTCTTTACCGTGTTACGAATTGGAACCCGCAGCCGTTCGAAATTTCTGGCGGCGCCGGCACGGTGAAGCTCGAGCAATTGGACGACGAGGTTGTCACTCTGCGCGCAGAAGCGGGCGCCCACGGTCTATTGCGTTTGAACGTTACCTACTTCCCCAAATGGCACGTTACCCGCGAGGGAATCCCGGTCCCAATTACGCCGCTAACAGTCTCCGGAGTAGCCAATTCGCTCTTTATGCAGGTGCCCCTTCAGCCGGGACTCTACCGCTTCGAATATGATCGCACGTTAAGCGATTATTCCGGCACGATATTGTTCTCCGTCGGATTGGCGACATGCCTGATTTTGACGCTTCCGCATCGCCTCCGGCACGCGTTGTGGCAGAGGGCCGCTTCTATTCCTTCCAATTCAGCACGCCTTTTCGCAGCGCGTAAACGTAACCAATCATAAGAATGGAAACAAAGCTGAGCATACTCCAGAAAACAACCGGATGCCCGTGGATCATCTCGCGATAAACCACTGCCCAAGGGTACATGAAGACAATCTCGAGGTCGAAAAGGATAAAGAGCATCGCGATCAGGTAAAACTTTACGCTGAACCGCGGCTGCGGCTCACCGATCGGCACCATCCCGCATTCGTAGGGCGAATCTTTGATTGGAGTACGACGGCCGGCTTTTCCCAATAGTACGCTAACGATCAACGCCGAGGCCGCGAAACCGACCGCGACGATAATCTGCAACAGAACTGGAAGATAATCTCGCAGCATGCTGCCCTTGCTGCTGCCGAAAGAATTATCTGACTGCTGCTACTGGAATATGGCCGTTTTGCGGCGCAATCGCGCTCGCCAGAGCCGAAGGCAGGCCTTTGTATTTCTTGCCGTTCTTTTTCACCGCCCCACGCGCCACCAGGTTTTGCAACTTTTCATAAGCGCGCAGACGCAGCATTTCCTCGCCACCACTTGCGGCGTTGCGGGCGCGGAGGTTTTCGTGGACGATGTCGAAGAGCTGTTTAAACTCGAACGACGCTCGGCGCGAAAGCACCGCGACCAGTTCCTCGGTCACAAGATCAGGAACCCGGCGTGAAAACGCGTTTTTCTTAAGTATAGCCATAGAACCTGCAATCTAACACAGATCAGCGGAAACGCATTACAATTCTGTGGTTTATGCGCGGAAACAGGCTTGTATTATCCATAATTTTTACAACAATGCTTCGATGTCTCGCCAGCTTAGGGAGTTGGCAATGGCCCGACGGCCCCGGGTGAGGGCGATGGCGGTGCTACCGGTGCCGGCATGGCTGGAGACGAACCTCCTTTGACCTGATGCTGTTGCAATATCATCGCCCCAACGTAAGCCGCCCCGCCAGCCATCGCCACCTGCTCGATCGTAATTGTTCCTGCCGATTCAGACCGGTAACCGCCGTTGACATACGACGTCGATGCCACCACCGGGCTAAGGTGTTTGGTTATCACTTCGGCCGGGGGCAACTTGCTCGGGTCCAGTCGCTCCGACAGGCCCGGCACAAACGCTGCGCCCATCTGCAAAATCGGCCGGACCGTTGCGTCGAGTCGCGAATAGAGTCCTGCCAAGTCCAAATAGACAAATATCTGGGACGGATCCGGAACCAGCTTGCTCGCCGAGTGGAACTTCTCGCTGCCGGCCAAGCCACCACCAGCGGGTGCCGGCGAAATAACGCCATCAACGCTTGTTGCATTCAATCCCGCCACCAAAAACCGATCCGAAACGGCAACGGTAGGGGTCACTACCGCCAGCACTCCCGAGGTAGGGGCAGTGTAGTATTCGGCATTATTTCGGGAAATTTTCTGCCATCCGCTCGAACTGGCGATCGCATTGGCAATTTTCCGCGCCCGCGCACTGTCGCGCAGCGCTACCGTGAGCACGGCGTTGGGCAATTGGGCGTTGGCCGGCCACGCAGCCATCACTGAAATTTCGTCTCCGAACGCTGCTTTCCAATCTTCCTTGGTCACGCCAGCTGAAGTGAGCGCGCTGCTAATCGATTGCAGCGGCCCCGCCATGGACCCCGTCCCGGCGGGTTCCAGCAGCCAGTCAAATTGCTGCTGCATGTTTACGATGTTGGCGCCGTAAAGCAGCGTCTCGGCCGGCGCGAGTGCCAGCGTCGTGCGCTCCAGCTTTGTCTGGCTTAGCTGTGGCATCGCAGCAAAGCCGATGTCACGAATTCTTGCGCCGTCGAAGACCATGGCGTGCGCATAACTCTGGATTCGTTCAATCAAAGTCTTTTGGTCAGCAGGTAAAGCGCGACCGGTTTCGGCGCGCAGATTTACCAGCTTTTGCGCAAGCTGTTTCGGTTGCAGGTAAACCATCCAGGCGTACTCCGCCGGCATCTGTTTCATCGCCGTGCGGAAATTCTCATCCGAATCGAGCGCCGGCACCTTCGTCCGGCCGTCCACGCGATCAAGCAGAGCCTTCAGATCTTCCGCGGTGGTGGCGGCCAGAAACTGCCGGCCGGCGATGGTTGAAGCGAAGATGAATTGACCACCGCTAAGAATGTCGATCTTATGTTTTTCGTAGTCGGTCGAAGTACGTTGCGTGCCGGCCGCCTTGGCCAGGATGCGCGATTTCCAGCGTTCGATTACCGCCTGTGCTTCCTTTTCGTCGCAGCGAAATTCGAAGCCGGCAATCAAACGCAGCGAATCGAAACTATTCGTCGCGAGAAACCCATTACGAATCCGCAGGGCCGAGGAATCATTCCACACCTCTCTCATCGAGCTTTTTTCGGGCAGATGCGATTTCGGCTTCTGTAGGAAATCCTGCACGGCCGGCTCGCAGTACAACTGGTATAGATCGGTTCGATGCCAGGCGTCCCGATTCTTCTCCGCGTCCGGTAGATGAATGAATAGAGCAGTATCGGCCGGAAGCAGGTTAGCAATGGAGCTGGGGACCGCCGCAGGGTGTTGCCGGGTAATGTAGTACGCCGTCAGCGCCGCGATCACCACGAGCAGAATAACTGCAAGAAGTCGCTTCATAGCCGGCACTGTAGCTGCGGTCAGTAGTCGCGGTAAAGCCTGGGTACCTGTGGCGGCACGCGTGTCGCGTGCGATGTTTTCGGTTTTTTTGCAGCCGACACGGCTGCCGCTACAGGAGGCTGAGCTGCGCGCCGGGGAGGACTGCTATTTTCTCTGGGTTGCCTGTGTTGGCACGCGTGTCGCGTCCGATTTCTGGTAAGGGGCTTGTCGCATAAGGCTGCTATCTCTACGCTCGCAACGTGATAAAGAAGCGGCCGCGGAGGTTTGATCGCTTTTACATTCAGGAGCCCGTTTTTTATATTACGTGTTGCACTCTGGATTGCAGACCCATTCGTGAACTAGGGGTCGCCCACCGCGCATTCGCGCACTACGGGGAACGCGCCCAGGAACGCAATATCGCCGTTGGACGATACGTTCTTATGCCCGATCACTTCCATTTATTCCTCAAGGGTGATGCGGACTTCATGCTCTCGCGTTGGATAGGCGGACTAAAACGCGCGATGGCGGTCGAGCTGGGCTGCCGTTCCGGCGAGCTTTGGCAACCCGGTTTTTTTGATCACGTTCTTCGTTCGGACGAGAGTTACGCGGGAAAATGGAACTACGTGCGCGAGAACCCCATACGAGCGGGATTGGTTAGCAGTGCAGACGAATGGCCATATCAAGGTGAAATTGTAATTATCGATCGCGTATAGCCATTCTCATCTCCCCCTGTGAAGGCACGCGTGTCGCGTGCAATTTCTTTGCAGCCGGCACGGCTGCCGCCACAGGGAAAAGCGACCT
>QHPN01000063.1:15501-19198 GCA_003219115.1 Verrucomicrobiota bacterium
GCTTTCAACCGCTGTTGATCGACATGCGTGTAAACCTGTGTCGTGGAAATATCGGCGTGGCCGAGCATCTCCTGAATAATGCGCAAGTCAGCGCCGTTCCCCAGTAAGTGCGTGGCGAAGCTGTGTCGCAAGAGATGCGGATAAATGTTGGCTTCCAGTCCGGATCGTTTCGCGTGCTTTTTCACAATCTGCCAGATGCGCACAGTCGTTATTTTGGTGCCGCGCGCGGAAAGAAAGATTTCGTTGCCGGTGCGGCGGCTGACCAGTTTTGGTCTCTCGCTCGAAAGGTAAGCCGCCAGCGCTTCGCATGCCTTGCGCCCGACCGGCACCAGGCGCGTCTTGCTCCCTTTGCCCACCACTCGCAGAATTCGCTCTTCAGTATTAAAATTTTCGAGGCGCGCATTTGCCAGTTCGGAAATGCGCAGTCCGCTGGCGTAGAGAAGCTCGATCATGGCCCGATCACGCAAGCCGAGCGGGGCCGTGGTATCGATTGCCTCAAGTAATTGCTCCGTCTGAATTTCGTTCAGTGTCTCTGGCAAATATCGTTCGATCCGTGGCAGCGACAGCGTTTCTGTAGGATCTCGCCGGACCGCTCCTTTTCCCAGGAGAAAGCGAAAGAAGATCTTCAGCGCCACGACGACTAGCTTGATCGAGGACGCAGCCAGGCCGGCCCGTTTTCGATCGGCCAGATATTCCGTGATGTGGTCGATTGTGATTTCGCGGGCACTTTTCAGATCATGCCGGCGAAGGCTCCATTGCGCGAATTCCGCCAGGGAGCGCCGGGTGGAAAGCTGGTAATTTTCCGAGAGCCCACGCTCGACCGCGAGATACCGGATAAAGGCATCTATCTCCGCTTCCACGTCCGATTCTCAGATTAAAGAGGTTACAACGCAATCACCCGGCAAACGTTGACAAAAGGACTCCGAGTGATGGATCATTTATATGCTATGAGTTTGGATCTCAACGCCCTCCTAAGAGACTGGCCGTTCGAGCCGGGGATGCTCAAGGTCCGGAAAGTCACCGGCGTCGATGGCCGTGAAAAATTACAGATGCGCATCGATCTGGGAGTGCTGCAAATGGAGCTGACCGGCCGCCCCGATGGTATGCGTCCTCACGGTTGCGAATCGCTGCTGAGCTATCATCAAAACCGCGCCGCTCTGGCAAAAGCTGCAGGCAATGAATACGAGCTGTCCGCTGAGGAATGCTCGGAGCTGCAACAGGAGGGCATTCAATATTATCACCGCTACGTTAGCCTCTTTCAGTTGAACGATTATGCCGGGGTGATTCGCGATACCCAGCGCAATCTCGATCTTTTTTCCTTTGTCGATGAACATTCGCAACGCGAGGAGTTCGTCTGGAACTTTCAGCAATTCCGGCCCTACGTCCTGATGATGAATACGCGGGCCAAAGCCTCGCTCTTGTTAAACGACGGCAAATTTGCAGAGGCCATGCGCGAGATCGAATCCGGACGCGACGCCATCGTCGAGTTCTTCCAGAAATCGAATTTCCCCGAGCTTGTGAGCAAGAGCAGTGAGATCGCGTTCCTGGACGAATGGCTCGAGGAAGTGAGCGAGAAACGTCCGCGCAGCAAACTGGAGATAATGCAGCGCGAGATGGAGAGCGCCATCGCCAAAGAACTTTACGAGCGCGCCGCGGAATTGCGCGACGCCATCAAGATGCTGAAAGCGTCGAAATAAAACGCTGGCGCGTTTCGTTATCAGCAGTTATTGGAGGAAAGTTTTCTGATCGGTGGTGGCACTGCCTGCCCGCCGTGCGCGGGCGTGTCGCGTGCAATTTGTGCAGCCGACGCCGTTACCTCTATAGCTTTTTATCTGCGCAATCCGAGTAATCCGCCGTTAACTTCCCATCGTGGCAACGCCGCACCCGAGTTTGATCGAGCGCAAGGAACGTTGGGCCCGCAAAATGGGGAGCGCACGCGCCTCGCGTGCTGGTTTCGGCGCCTCGCCGAAACGAACTTCGAATCTTCTTTACGCAGCTTTTAAGTACGGAGGCGTATGGGCAACCTTTCTTTGACCGAGCGCAAGGAACGTTGGGCCCGCAAAATGGCTGGCAAAGTCCGAGCCGGACAGGCGGTCCGAGCCGGACAGGCGGATTTGGAAGCTGGTGTTCCACGCTCGACTGATCGCCTCCCGCCGGGCCAGCATCTTACCCAAGGCTTTCCCATTCTCGATCTCGGGATCAAACCCGAAATCGCTCTCGCCGATTGGCGCCTCGAAATCGGCGGGCTGGTCGAGAATCCCAAGACGTTTACCTGGGAGGAATTCAACGCCCTTCCGCAATTCGAGGACATCTCCGATTTCCATTGTGTCACCACGTGGAGCAAATTCGATTGTCGCTGGCGCGGCATCGGTTTCTTTACGCTGGCAGAAATCGTGAAACCGAAACCGGAAGCGCGTCATGTCCTCTTCAGCAGCTATGATGGGTATACCACCAATGTGCGGATTGAAGACGCCCTCGATGACGACACGCTGGTGGCCACACAGTTCGATGGAAAACCCATCACGCGCGATCACGGTGGCCCGGCGCGCGTGATTATCCCGAAACTTTATGGCTGGAAAGGGGCGAAGTTTGTGCGCACCATCGACTTTGTTGCAGAAGACAGGCCCGGTTTCTGGGAAGTGCGCGGCTACAGCAATACCGCCGACCCCTGGACGGAAGATAGGTTTTCCTAAGTGTTGATGGTTGATCCGCCTTCGCCCGGCTTCGGCGCGACAGGTGGTTGATTGCGAAGAGCGAAGAGGGGAAGAACAAAAGCTAGGAGCCGGGTCTCTGATTTCTGGCCTCTGCCCCGCAAATTCAGCTTTTCAACTTTTCGGCCTTTTAGTATTCTAGATTGTCATGCGTCTATTCTGCGAACTTTTTCTGGTAGCGGTCCTAGTCTGGCTTGGCTGGACCAAATCATTTCATGATCGGATTGATCAGATGCGCGGCGTCCAGCCGCCGCCGCTGGCCACAGCTCACCAGACGCAGGTGCGCCAAGCCATAGCTGCAACCGATAATTCGGTCTCCACCATCACTCCCGCGCCGCGCCAGCCGTTTCTTCCCGCTTCCGCGCGGACGCGCCCTCCCTCGACAACCAGTGGGGACTGGATGTGGGATCCGGCGCATCGCAATACGCTCGATAAGCCCGCCTACAAGACCGGGAGTACGAGCGCTCAACAAACACCCAGCCAAGGCTATTGGATAGATAGCCGTGGCGTACGCCATTATACCAATGGCGCTCCGCCGCCCGGAGCGTCCCCGTAGTGGCAAGCGCGGTCGCTGCGGGAGCGTGAAATGATGCGGTTCCGGACAACGGACGTGGCGAATACCTGTGAATCTCAAGCGCGCGAGTCGACGAACCTCTTCCCGACCAGATCCAACGTGCCTAACAACTATTAGCCCCGAAAAACTTCGGGGCTGTCCGAGGGCGAGCAGATAATCGGATCCGCAAAAGACGGAGTCACAGTGGCGAATAACGGACAACTGCGAATAACTCGGGGCCGTGATCAGTTTCTCTTAGCTGATTTCTCCCTGCTTACTCATTCACCACCTCGACCTGCCGGTCGATCACCTCGCCGGTAAATCGGTCGATCGCCACATGGACCCAATAGTGTTGCTCACCTTCCACGATGAAGTTGGCCAAATTATTTGCGCCTGGCGGGTAACGGCCGCTTTGCGCAATGACGTCGATCAT
>QHPN01000194.1 GCA_003219115.1 Verrucomicrobiota bacterium
TTTATAGTGCCGAGGAATGCAAACCCAATGCCAACATTCCCGTCGTCGTCGCCAGCTACGGTTTCTGGAAGCGCATGGGCGGCCGAAGCGATTTTGTTGGCAGCACTCTCCAAATCAACGGCCAACCTTACACCGTCATCGGCATTGCTGCGGACGGATTTAGTGGCACCAACATCCTGATCGCCCCCGATATCTGGCTGCCGATCGGCGTCCGTTCGCAGCTCGGATCCGCTTTCGGCGATTCCGAGACGATGCACGACCTGATGAATCCAAAGAATTATGCCTTCAACCTCACTGGTCGAATGCGTTCTGGATTGACGATAGAAACGGCGAAATCGCGCCTGCCGGTGCTGGCGCAGCGGCTCACCGCGATTCAACCTCAGGACAGCGAAGGCGCGCGCGACTTACAGATTCAAACGCCATCGCGTTTTAGCTTAAGCACGCAACCGGAAGACGACGGTCCCATTACTTTGGTCGCGACGTTGCTCATGGCGATGGCCGGAGCAGTCTTGCTCATCGCCTGTTTGAATCTGGCCAATATGCTGCTCGCGCGCGGCACGGCGCGTTCGAAGGAGATCGCCGTCCGACTCGCCGTCGGTGCATCGCGCTGGCAGATCGTTCGGCAATTGCTTTGCGAAGGGTTGTTGCTCGCTTTTTGCGGTGGCGCCCTCGGCCTTATTCTTAGCACCTGGTGCAACGATCTCCTAGTCCAGCAATTCCTTCACTTGCTCGCTTCAACCAATTTTTCACTCGTCGTTAAACTGCGTCCGGATGCGACCGTGCTGACGATCACTTTTCTGTTTTGTCTTGTTGCGACCATGCTGTTCAGCCTCGGTCCAGCGTTGAAGGCAACAAAGGCGGATCTGGTCAATGATCTCAAACAACAAGTTGGTGAGCCCGCGCGAATCGGCCGGGTCAGCCGCTTTTTTGCACCGCGACATATCTCGGTCATGGTCCAGATCGCGCTCTCACTCATGTTGCTCTTCTCTGCCGGATTATTTTTCAGGGGCGCGCTCAAGGCTGCTGGACTTAATCCCGGATTTGTCGCGGCCGGAGATTTAATCACCGAATTCGACTTCAGTCTGATTAGAAAAGAACCAGCTGATTCGCGTCGGACAATTTTTGGCATGCTGCAACGCGTGCGCGAGTTGCCGGGGGTGCGCGCGACCGCTGTCGGCACGATGTTGCCCTATTCCGATTTCACCAACACGCGGCGGATCATTCGCGCAAAAGACACGATGCCTAACGATCCAAAGGCGCCGGACCCAAGTGTCAACTCACTCTTCACTGCCATCACGCCCGGTTACTTCGAAGCTCTCGGTGTAAAGCTGCTGCGTGGCCGCGATTTCACTCGGGCTGAATGCGAGAATAAGGATGCACGCCGGGTCGCGATGATCGATGAAGAAATGGCGACGAAATTTTTCCCAAACGAAGATGCCGTTGGTCAGCACATTCGTTACACCCAGCCACCGAAGGACGGCGCGCCTAACGATTTAGAGATTGTCGGGGTTGTTAGTAAACACCGGCACGACGTTCAAAACGATTCCATTATTCGCTGGTTATTTGTGCCGCTGGCGCAGGGTTACAATGGCCAGATTTACATGCATGTTCGGCTCAACAGCCTCGATCGAAATGCCGTAGTTGCATTTATCCCGACGCTCCGGCAAACGCTGCGCGAGATCGATCCCGACCTCCCCGTGTTGCAGATGACGCCGTATATCGACCTTATGGAGAGATCGCCGACCCTTTGGATCGTCAAATTGGGCGCGATGCTGTTCGGTGCGTTCGGTTGTATCGCGTTGTTGCTCGCCGTTGTTGGTGTCTACGGCGTCAAAGCTTATGCGGTTGCTTGCCGGACACGGGAGATCGGTATTCGGATGGCGCTCGGCGCGCATCGCGGCGATGTCTTCGCCCTGATCATGCGCCAGGGCGCGATGCAAACCGCCCTTGCCATCGCAGTGGGCCTTCTCCTGTCGCTGGCCATCGGCCGGGTGCTGTCGCAGATCCTCTATGGCGTCAGCCCAAGCGACCCGTTGGCGTTGATCATTTCCAGTTTAATGCTCGCCGTCGCCGCCTTGCTTGCCTGTTTCCTCCCCGCCCGCCGCGCCACCTGCATCAATCCCATCACCGCGTTACGCACGGAGTGATGCACGTTGAAGCGTTGAAAGCGCGAAACGAAAACGCGTTTCAGTTATCGATTATTAGTCCGTCGTCCGTATTCTCTGATCTCTACCCTCTGCTTTTCGTCATTGCCCGTACTTGTCGATCAAAGCTTGGAAGCGCGGGTCCTGGCGCAGAGGGTCCCACGCCGGATCGAGCTTGAGCATTGGAACGGTGATATTGCTCGGGACTGCCAGCAAATGATCGAGTAGGCGAAATGCTTCATCAGATTCTCCGGTCCAGGCATAAATCTGAGCGAGCGCAGCGGTTCCTGACGGCCCATCCAAGGCGTCTTGCGATTCAGGTAACAGCTCAACGGCGCGTTTGCCTTCGGCAATGGCTTCATCTTTTTGACCCAACACGGCAAGGATAAAGCCGTGCTGTGCGTGTCGAGCCGGGTCTGCGGGAGCTTCGCGCAGCAATTTTTCGGAGATCACACGTGCTTGTTCCAACTCTGCCTGCGCTTTCTCCTTATCGCCTTGCAGCAGGTAAATCATGCCTTCGACGAAAGCCTTCGGGGCGGGGGCTGTGGTGGTAGTAAACATCGTTTCACCGCGATACCGTTCCAAGGTTTGAAGAGCATCCGGATACTTCCGCTCCAGCGTTAGCATCCAAGCCTGTGCCCAGGTCATCAGCCCGTTCGGGTCCCTTTCGGGCGGGACCGAAGAAAATACTTCTTTCGCCGCACCAAGATCGCCCTTCCATAGGACCTTCATGAATCCTTTCAATGCACGCGGTTGAAACGCGTCCGGCGATGCCGTGATGCCGCGATCAATAACCTTATCAGCGGTCTCGAAATTACGTAGAGCTACGTAACTGAAACAAAGGTTAATCAACACGGTTATGTTTTTTGGATCGAGAGCGGCCGCTTTTTCCAAATTGGCGGTTGATTCCGTCCACTTCCCCTGACGCCGCTGAATGGAGCCGATGGCCAGATAGGCCTGGGACTCATTCGGCAGGCCGCGTCTGGCAATATCGAATTCGGCCAGGGCGCGCTCGTAATCGCGGTCGCCATAATAATAAGAGAAACCGAGAGCGAGGTGACCTTCGGGAAGATCCGGTTGCAATCGCAGAGCCTCGTCCGCGTTGAGGCGCGCTTTTTCCCGCCGGGCCGGGACCGGGTCGAAGCTATGATATACCCAGCTCTCCACCATGGAGAGACTGGCAAAAGCCAGGGCAAAGCTTGGATCGAGCTTGATCGCTTGCTCGAAAAGCGGCTCGGCTTTCAAGGTTGTATCGTGAAACATGTCTATCCGGTTGGCGTAATCGTGTGCCTGGAGAAAGAGCAGATAGGCGTCCGGGTTTTGGGTTGGCCGGCGATCGAGACGCGCTTTTTCATTGGGCGAAAGCTTCGCCTGAAGAGCAGAGGCAATTTTTTGCGCGAGATCGGTTTGAATAGCGAAGACGTCGGTCAAATCGCGATCATAATCTTCCGCCCAAATATGTTCGTCGTTGTTGGCGTTGATCAGCTGCACATTCACCCGCACGCGATTGCCGATGCGGCGAACGCTGCCTTCTAAAAGCGTGCCTACCCCGAGCGTTTTGCCGATCTCACGGGCGTTGCGCATTCCTTCGCCGCGATATGACATGACTGACGTGCGCGAAATGACTTTCAGGTCGCCGATCTTCGAAAGATTTGTCAAGATATCGTCCTGCACTCCGTCAGCGAAATAGGCATTTTCCTTCTCATCGCTCAGATTTTGGAACGGCAGCACCGCGATTGACTTGTCGATCTTGCCGGCCGAGGCGCGCGGCAAAAGGAAGAAACCGGCCGCGGCCGAAACGATCACGCCGGTGGCAATGAGCAAAATTAGATTACGGCGACGATGCGCTGTGGGAGCTGATACGGCTGGAGTTGCACGAATTCCCTGGGCGGTGACGTCGTAAGCCCATGCCAGAATCAGGGCGATGGGAAAGCCAATCAACAAGAGCACCACGACCAGGCGCAGCGTCCAGTTTGGTAATTCCCATGCCGGGAAAACTGCCGATCCGATCTGAATGATGAATCCTGCCGCGATGATATAGGCGGCCGCGACCCGATAAACTTTTCGCCGCTGCAACTCTTCGAAAAAGTTCATAGCAGAAACTCTAGGTACGGTACGGCCAACGCCCAACGGACTTTTCCGCGGGCGTGGCCGTCCTCGACGTAACGGATCGCTTCCGGGATCTCGCTCAATGACTTGTAAGTTCGGTCGATGACCGGCTTGATTTTGCCGGATTGCACCATGTCGGCGAGAAGTGTCAGGTCCTTGGTGCTCGGGTCCGCCAGCATCATGCCCATCTTCTGTTTAACGAACCGTGAATAGACCGCCGCATTTAACGCTTTGCCGAGACCTCCGAGGAAACCTTGCTCGTTCGCGCCTCCGCCGCCGATCAAGACATAGATGCCGTTGGGAGTCAACAAACGTCGGTACTCCGATAACGAGTGGTTTCCCACGTTGTCTAGAATCACATCGTAGCGTTGGTCGTTTTTGGTGAAATCCTCCTTCGTGTAATCGATGACGTGATCCGCGCCGAGCGATTGGACCATTTCGAGATTGCGCGTGCTGCACACGCCGGTCACCTCCGCGCCGAAGGATTTCGCGATTTGCACGGCAAATGTCCCGACACCGCCGGATGCGCCGTTGATTAGCACTTTCTGTCCGGGTTGAACTTTTCCTTTGTCGCGAACGCCCTGCAGGGCCGTGATGCCCGCGATATTGATGGCAGCCGCCTGCTCAAAAGTAAGGCCAGCTGGCTTTGGCGCCACCGCTCCCACGGCACGTCTGCACACATATTCGGCAAACGCGCCGTCTCTTCCACCGAATACTTCGTCGCCAGGCTTGAACTGTGTCACGTTCCTGCCGACCGCCTCGACGGTTCCGGCAAAATCAACGCCAAGACGTATCTCTTTCGGTTTACGCAGCCCGCCGCCCATCGCGCGCATGACATATGGCGTGCCCTCAACGAAATGCCAGTCGTACGGGTTGACGGACACCGCGTGAACCTTGACCAGAATCTGATCATTATCCGGAACTGGCTTTTCAACGTCTTCGAGTTTGAGATTTGCCAGGCCATAATCGCAACGAACGATCGCTTTCATCGGGTTTGTTGGCGTTTTGCCGCAATCATTGGTCGATCGCCAGTAGGCGACAAACACATAAAGGAACGCCAGCACTAACAGGACAAGAACAATGCGGAAAATCCACTTCAGTATTCGTTTCATAAGCGTGATGGAGTTTACAGATAACGGCGGTTGCGATCTTGAATGAAGAAGTCAAACAACACCAGTGTGGGCTTGAACGGGCGCGACAGATTTCAGTCCCTTAAACAGTAGCCAAAAACTCACGATCAATTCGAACAGAGCCATTGGCGAATCGAAAATGTAATCGTTAACGATCTTGTTAAATTCGGGAAAGATCAGGTAAACAACGGCGCAAAGCACGCACCACGCGGATGCAATCACGCCGAAGATCGACAATCCACGTGGAATATATTTCGACTTGAGCCACAACCATGCGCACGTGGTCGCGGCCAGGCCGAAGAACGGAAGGCCAACATAATAGTCATCAAAACTTCCGGCGATTAGGACGCGGGCGAGCGCTTGCAGACGATCTTGTTCGAAGACTCTCAGATAACTGGCATCGCCGAGAAGCCGAAGCGCTGCTAAACTATTCAGCGGCGCAATGAGCCACAACGTCGCAAAGACAAGACGAAACAACGCCCCAGCCAAGGCCAGTCCCCAATTCACCGGTGCGAATATGACGTAAAGGGCGCTCAGCCAAACGATCGTGCCGATGCCATAGGTGACGAAGCAGATCACCGCAAGACGGAATTGCGTTTGGTGCGCGAGAATATTTTGCGCCGTGTCGACTGCGTTGCGCGGAACGATCAGCGGGCCGAGCAAAACGTAATTGCCGAAGACGACGAGCGCGAACGCGATTAAACCCGTAATCCCCGCGACTTTCCCAGCGGTGCGTTGTCCATTGTCGATCTTATCAGTCGTCATTTGGTTGCGCCTCTATTCGATGGTGATCGCGATCTTCCCCTGGACGTGACCGGTTTCGAGATATTTGTACGCGGCTGCGGTTTCAGTAAGAGGATAGGTTTTGGTGAGAGCGGGCACGACCTTTCCGCCCTCGCTCAAATCGCGCAGAATGCCGAGATCCTTTTTGTTAATGTCGACGCCAAAGGTGACAAACTTCTCCTTCGCAAATTTCGAACGAAGAGAGGCGGTGAGCGCGCCAGCCATATTGAACAAGGTATCTTTGTGCATTCCCGAACCGCCTATGCCGGCCAAGACACAGATACCGCCAGGCTTCAGGACACGACGGCGTTCCGAAAAGGAACGATTATTGACGAGATCGTAGATTACGTCATAACGCTGGTCGCCTTTTGTGTAGTCTTCCTTCGTGTAGTCAATCACGTGATCGGCACCGATCGATCGAACCAGCTCCAGGTTTTTCGTGCTGCAGACGCCGGTTACTTCCGCGCCAAAATCCTTGGCGATTTGCACCGCAAATGTTCCGACGCCTCCGGACGCACCATTGATCAGGACCTTCTGCCCTGCTTTGACCCGCCCGGTATCGCGGAGGCCCTGTAAAGCAACAAGCGCGGTAGGGAGCGACGCGGCTTGCTCGAAGGTAACGTTGGTCGGCTTCGAAACCACCGCTCCAGCCTGCCTAACACAGATGTATTCGGCGAGAGCGCCTGCCCTTACACCAAAGACTTCGTCGCCCGGCTTGAACTCGGTCACGTTCCTGCCAACCGCTTCAACCGTTCCGGAAAAGTCAGATCCCGGGCAGGTGTTTTTCGGCTTACGAAGTCCAAAGATGAGCCTGCCGATACCGCCTTCCAGCATGCCACCGTCGAAAAATCGGAGGGAAACCGCGCGAACGCGGACGAGAATCTGGTTGTCGTTCGGAACTGGCTTTTCGACTTGTTCAAGTCTCAGAACGTCATCAGGCGAACCGTATTCGCAATACCTGATCGCTTTCATGCGTTCACTTCCGGCGGGAATGCTGCGCCCGCAGTCATTTGAAGAAGTCCAGTAGGCGAACTCGAACCAAGCGAACAGAATCAGGAGAATGGCGAGCGCGCTCCATTTCAGTATTCGTTTCCATTTCACAGGCGTCGCCTAATCAAGGGTGACTACGACTTTGCCGCGGGCGTGTCCTTCTTCCATGTAGCGCACCGCATCCACCGTCTGATTCAACTTGTAAGTTCGATCGATCGCCGGCGAAACTTTTCCGGACTGCATCAAGTCGCGCAGAACATTCAGATCGTCTTTGCTTAGTTTTGCGATGTAGAAAATGAACGGCTGGTTCCCAAACTTTGATAGAAACGCGGATTTGAAGTTTCCGAGTATGCGACCCCACGATCCCGGATGCAGTCCTGCTCCGCCGATTCCGCCTAGAACGCAGATGCCATTGGGAATTAACACCCGTTTGCGTTCCCCAAGCGAATGGTTACCGACAAGGTCGAAAATCAGGTCGTAGCGTTCGGGGCGCGTGGTGAAATCTTCTTTGCTATAATCAATGACGTGGTCTGCGCCGATTGATTTCACAAGATCGACATTGCGCGTGCTGCAAACTGCAGTGACATCCGCGCCGAACGCTTTCGCGATTTGAACCGCGAACGTGCCGACACCGCCGGATGCGCCGTTGATCAAAACTTTTTGTCCAGCTTGAATGCGGCCCTTGTCGCGCAGACCTTGCAAGGCGGTGACTCCAGCGACTCCAACCGAGCCCGCCTGTTCGAATGTAATGTTGCTCGGTTTTATCACGATTGCCCGGTCCGCTTTCACGCAGATGTACTCGGCCACCGCTCCGTTTTTAGCGCCGAAAACTTCATCACCGCGCTTGAAGTCCGTGACATTTTTTCCAACTGCTTCGACAACGCCGGCGAAGTCGGTCCCGAATCGTGTGTTCTTTGGTTTGCGCATCCCACTCATTGGCCGCATCAGCCATCCGCCTCTGATTAAATGTCCATCCACCGGATTGACGGAAGCCGCGCGGACACGAACGAGAACTTCGTTGTCGTTTGGTGTCGGCTTTTCAATTTCCTGAAGTTTCAGATTCCCGGCGCCGTACTCGCAAGATAGGATGGCTTTCACGGGATTATTCGGCGTAGCAGCGTTTCGTTGGCAGTCGTTGGTGGAAGTCCAGTAGGCGATTAATAGCCACACGACGAGCCCAACAAGGACTAGCAATGTGCTCCATTTGAGGACGCGTTTGATGGTCATGGTTTACCAAGTCAGGAAGTTTGCGTGGCCAACACGGGAACTTTCGCCCCCCGGATTAGCAGCCAGAGCATGATCGCCAATTCGGCGAAGAAGGCTGGCTGCAACCATTTAAAGGCCGCTTCGTAGTAAATTGGAGAGAAGATCGCGATGGCGCTGAGCGCGACGTAACCGAAACAGGCAATGATCAGCCAGATACCGAGAAAGCGCGGCAAGAATCCGGAGCGGAAGACGAGCCATCCAAACGGGAATAGCCACACACCCCAGAAAATTTCGTCGATAAAAATTCCCTGAGTGTGCAGCTTAATAAAGAACATCCCTAGCGCGGTGCGCTGCCCGTTATCGAAAACCGACAGGAATTCGCCGCCACGGAAAAAAATAAGAGCAGCGATGTTGTTTAACGTATTCAGAAATCCAACCGCTGCGGAAACCGAAACCAACGCCACCATCAACAGGGCCCAGGTTTTGTTCACGCCGCTGAGCAGGCGATAGAGGGCAACCCCCAGGCAAATGAAAATCACGTGTCCGATCAGATCTCCGAAAATCGCCAATCGAAACATCATTTCGTGCGCGAGAATATTTTCGGCGGTGGCCGCGGCGTTATCGCGAACGATGAGCTTGCCCGGGACATAAAGCATGGCGAACGGCGCCACCAGGACCATCGACAGATAGACTACGCCGGCGATGCGTGCCGCCTTATTGGTTGGGTGCATAAGTTTTATTCATCCATTTTTCTTCATGCTCATGCTCATGCTCGTAATGATCTGCGGTTGGTGAGCTCAGAAAACACCGAACACCGAACTTCAAGTCAATCCTTCTGCATTCGACGTTCGATGTTGGACGTTCGGCGTTGGACGTTGGTTTCACGTGCATCAAATTGGTCCGCGATAACGACGCTGCCGAACCGCCGCGGTGATAAAAAGCGCGGAGACGATCAATCCGATCCAAAGTCCCGGCGTCATTAGAAATCGTCCCAGAGTCAGTTGCGTCAGCAAGTCGATCGAAATGCCGCGATGCATTTGGAAATTGAAAGCCGTATCTCCCGCGCCGAAGACGCGATTCGTCAGCATCGAGGTGAAGTAACTCGTATTAAAGGTGACCTTTTCAAAAATGCCGATCGCCAGCGGCGGCAAAACGGCCCAGAGGAATGTTGCGCGCCGCGCGACTCCGGAAATCAACAACGCCCATCCGTAAATCGGCGAGTGCCAGAGCGCGATGACGATGAGGCCGTAAAATAAGACGCCCGATTCCCGGAACAGATTGAAGTTTGCCCAGGTCGTTCCCGCGAGACCGCTTGGCATCAGCACCGCGCTGCTGATAAGCAGCATGAAGAATTGCGTGACACAAAATCGCGAGCGGGATGATCGCCTTGGAAAGAACGGTTGTGAAGTCCGAGACCGGCAACGATTTCCAAAACAAGATGCTGCGATCGCGCCGTTCGCCGTAAAAGGCATCTAGGCAGTAGAAAAAGCCGACAATAAAAGCGGTCACAATGAGCATCATCGCCACAATGTTGTAAGGCAGTTCGATGGCGGCGCGACGGCGAACTTCATCCAGCAGCATCGCGTTGCGTCTGCGTTCCGGCAGATATCCCGAGCTGATCAACGCTCCGACGAGAAGCACCGCCGCGACGATGGCTGGTGCAATGTAGAGCGACTTGTTCTCCCACAATTCGCGCAGCACCGACCAGTAGAGCGGGCGAGTGGCAATTCTTGTCTGCGACTCGTTAGGCAGCGCTGTAGCCGGGGTCGGTGACCCCGAGTTCGGGATGTTAGGTTCCATGTTCATTCGCTTTGGTTATCGGTTAACGGTTATCAGATACTGGATTCTGGATGCTCGATCCTGGATGACCGCGAAATTCAGTATTCTGCATTGGATGTTCGGCGTTAGGCGGTTGCTTCATCCCTGTGCTTCGTTCGTTGTGGCTACTTCTCACCTCTCATTTCTCACTGGCCGTGCGTCTTCGCGCTTCGCGCTCGTTGTCTGTGGTCCGTAATCCGTGGTCTGCCCTTCGGACATTACCGCCACAAACACATCAGCAATGCTCGGCGTGCGCACATCACCGAGCGCGGCGAGCTGGTCGCGATCGACCTGATCGAACAGGAAAACGCTGCGCCCGAACACCTGCCGTTCCGAGATCGGCTTAAGCGAGCGCGCATTCGCGACGTGATCCGGATGGACCATTACTTCAATGTAATGTGCTTCGAATTCCTCCATCGTGCATTGGAGAACGATCCGGCCGTGATTGATGAACATGAGATCGGTCAGGACATCCTGGACTTCCTCCACCTGATGCGTTGTCACCACGATAGTGCGATTGTGATCGAAGTAATCGTTCAACAATGAATTGTAGAACTGCTTTCTATATAGGATGTCCAGGCCAAGCGTTGGCTCATCCAGCACCAGCAGTTTCGCGTCGATCGCCATGACCAGGGCGAGATGTAGTTGCGCTACCATCCCTTTTGATAATTCCCGCACCTTGCTCGTCCGCTTAATCGCGGTCTTGGCGAGAAACCTTTCCGCTTTCGCTCGATCGAATCGCGGATGGACTCCGGCGACGTAATCGAGCAACTGTGTAACCCGGATCCAACGCGGCAACACAGCGACATCGGCAATGAACGAGACGTCGCGCATGAGTTCATCGCGCGCGTTCCACGGATCGCGTCCGAGGACGTTTAACTGTCCTTCATATGAGGTGAGTCCGAGAATCGCGTTGAGCGCAGTAGTCTTGCCCGCGCCATTGGGACCGATCATTCCCAGGATGCGTCCTTCTTCGACACGCAAATCAATGCCGTCGACCGCGACCGTTGTCCCGAAAACCTTGCGCAACCCGCGTGCTTCGATCGTCGCCATAACCTTAGGGCTCCTTGGTTGTCGCTGCTGTCGTTTCGGGTTGTAGAGGCGCTCGCCGCGGCGAGCGCCTGATCTTCGAGGAGCGGCGTCCGCCGCGGCGGACGCCGCTAGAACTTTCTCGAAGCTGAGGTAAATCCCGCCGTTCAGCTCGGACCCCGGTCACGCGCGAGGGTAGAGTCATTAGTATCAGTGCAAATGAAATCATTGTTTTAGCGTTCCTTTCTCTGTGATGCTGCGGCTGCGCGCGTTAATTCGTCTGGCGTAATTCCGAGCCGCTCAAGCGTTGCGGCTACTCGCGGCCATTCTTCGGCCAGAAATTTTGCCCGTTCGCCCTTCAGACCTGCGTTAACGAACATGCCAAGGCCGCGCCTGGTTTCGACCAGCTGGCCGTCGACCAACTCTTGATAGGCTTTGAGAACGGTGAGGGGATTGATCCGGTAGTCGGCCGCGACGTTCCGGACCGACGGCAATGGATCCCCTTCGTTGAGCGCACCGTCGAGGATCATAGCGACGACACGATCCCGGAGTTGTCGATAAATGGGCTGCCGATCATTCCATTCACGGTTCATCCTGTGATATTGTGTTATACATAACTATAACACCATGTCACT
>QHPN01000195.1 GCA_003219115.1 Verrucomicrobiota bacterium
ATCGGTAACTTCGACCACCTTGGTTTGCGAATAAAAGTAGCGGCCGAGGTCGGAAAAATAGACGTGGGCGCGGACATGATAGTTCCCAAAATCCTGGATCGGATACAGATTCGCGAGGTTAATTTTTTGGGTAACAGTCTGCCCGGTCTCGATGCGCAAGGGTTCCATTTTTTGCGAGGAATCAGCCGGAACCGACTGGCCGTCGCGGCCGGTAATTTCGAACCCGAACCAGCGTTCTCCGCCGTCGTCATGCAAATCAATGTCACGTCCGGCGCGATTAGTAATCGTGACGGTCGCGAGCAGTGGTTCGTAGGCGATGTATTGCAGGCGGCTGAATTTCAATTGCACTTCAATCTGAGCATTGGCCGCACCAGCGATGAAGCCGAGGAGCATAAAAAGCGCGGCGAGCTTCAGCGACTGCATAGCGGAATATAGGCATCCGTGCTTGTGTGCCGAGTGGGCTTTTAGCCTGCTCAGAGAAGACGGGCTACAAGTCTGTTTGGCGCACAGACCTGGAGACCTATGTTCCGCCACCGCAATAAAGTGCGCAGAGTGCACCTTTGATCGGATAGAGGACTGCATCACGTTTATGGACCATTCTTTGAAAAGCAGGAATCTCACCGGCGGGCCCTTGAAAAACGTTCACCCGATTTGGTGCCGCCAGGCGGGCAGGGCGCGACGTCTTCCTTCTTCCAGCGCATCGAGGAGCAATGCATTCCATTTCTTACTAACTGTTTCAACACCGGGGGAGGCGACACGGTCGTAGGCAAATTCAATTTCGCCCCAGCTCACGATTTCAACCAAAGCGTCATTTCCGTATTCTGTGCCGGTCTCGGAGTGCACGACTTGGCCATCTCGCAAATAAACGGTGCCGACGTTGGCACCCGAAACCATTTGCAGGGCGCCGCTGCGGCCGGAGAGGCAGCACATCTGCAAGATATCAAGAACGTGAAAAAGATCCGGTGCGCTGGAAAACATCCGCATGGAGCGTTCGATCGTGGCGATTAGTCGTTCCCCGTCGATTGGTTCGGGAAAAACTTTCGAGCCGGCTACTTCCAGGCGCTGTTCGGAACCGGCGTAGGGGGGCAGGAACAATGTTTGTAACCCGGGGAACATTTCGCCGAGCGACGCGCCGAGGATAAAACCATCCAGCCCCGGTGCCTGAAGTTGCGTTAGGAGAATTTGCGGCCGCACTTCCGGTTGCCGCCGCAACCAGACCAGAGTTTCGCTTTCGCTGTTGGTGAGGACACTTTCGTATCCAGTGTAATCTTTCACCAGTTGCACCAGGTCCCGCCCAATCTCGGGGTCGCGATGCACGATGAGCAATTGCGTCACGGCGAGAGGGAAGAATTCGGCGCGTCGTTGATCAGCCTTGGAGGGTCGGCCCGAACCGTCTGTAATTTATCGTCATACAAAATGCGAATGACGTAGCCGAGATATTGGCGCCGGCCGGGATCGACCGACTCGGTGTTTGCAGCCGACTCGGTCCGTTTCTTCGACCGCGAGGAATTCTTGCCAGGAGTAACCGCTGCCGCGGCGGCTGAGAGCGCTGCCTCGGAGGTGATGGCATGGGTCTTGGAACGAAGATACGTGACGATCAATGTTTCGGGATTGGATTCCACCCAATCGTGTTTCGGGTTCATCCACTCGTAGTTAACGTCCGCGTCTGTGGACACGACCTTGTCGTTATCGAGCGAATCGTAGAATAACACCATAATGCGCAATTTGGAATGATCGATGGCGACGCCATCCCGCTTCTTGATCCCGACCTTTAATCGAAAATTTGTTTCCGCATCGGGATCAGGAATCTGCTCGGTCTCAATGTTTATCACACCGAAGACGGATCCCTCCGGAAGTCCTTCGGCGTCCAGCGGTTTGCCTGCCGTATCCATCGGCAGGCCCGGCGACGGCGTCGCAGCTGCGCCGACGCGCAATTTCATGTCGGCCAATTCGTAGAGTGGACCAGCTGAAGGGCCAAGATCCTGAATTTTCCTCCAAGTCTCGTTAGAACGATCGTAAAGCTGAATGGATTCGTAAATCGCGGCCATTTCCGCCAGCACCTGCGGATTTCTCGGGTCGCGCTGCGATGCATCCTGCAAACGGGCCAGGGCGTTGGCGGTATCGCCGCGCTCGCGCAGGACATTGGCTTCCTTTAGCAAACGATCGGAGGCGGAAAGAGCAGCTGAGCTCGGAGCGCTTGCTTGTGGCGGAGCAGGCGTCGCCGCCGGCTTCACGCTGGCGGGTGTAGCGGGCGCCTTCATCGCTCCCAATGTCACGTGCTCTGCCCGGTACTCGGCGCCAAAATGAATAGCGATCGCCAGAATTTCCAAGGCGGCGAAGGCGAGAATGACGCCGACTGCGACGGAGTAGGTCCGGTCGCTGGGAGAAGAAGATGCGGCGAGAACGGGCATTACACCTCTATATTCAGTTAATGGGACGGGGCAGAGCTGTCAATCGACTGCTCGTGGACAAGATCGAGGAGGGGATTGTTCAAAATTTTTGGTTGGAGCGAAGAGGGAAGCAAACGCTCAGCGCTCGACGCCAACGCAGCATATCGAGCATCTAGTATCCAAAATTCAGAATCGAGAATCCTCCGTCAGCGCGAGATGTCGCTTTGAGAAAGGAGCCGGAAACCTTCGCCGATCAAAACGGAAGAGGCGCATTCGGAATCGTCGACGTGCATGGCGAGCGCGGCGCGACCGTTAGGCCGGGTAAGGAGCGGATAACTAAAGTGTACATTTACTTCGGCCATCAGCAGGGTGGAGAGGATTTTGATGAACTGGGTGGCGACCTCGCGCAGTTCCACGACCATCAGTTCGGAAACCCCGAAAGCAATGTTGTGGTCACGGAACAGCTCCTGGACGCGATCTGGATCGCTCACGATGATGCGGGCGATGGCGGCATCGGTTGATTCCGAAATGCTCAAGGCCACTACGTGAGTAGCGTGAGCGTTCAGCAGCTTCACAATTTGGAGCATCGCACCGACTTTGTTGGGCAGGAAAACGGAGAATTGCCGGACCAGTGGTCCGCCTATTTTTGAGGTAGTTTCCGGCAAATCAATCTGCATGCTTTTCGAGCCCGCGAGCCAAAATTCGGGAGCAGGAATATCTCACTGTCCACCTTCCATTTCCAACCGAATTTGCTCTTGTGAAGGTTGTTGGCCGTGGCGAGCGCATCTACAACGTCACGGAATGCTCGCGCTCCCCTTGATTCTGCCTAGAATCGGTCGCGGGGATGGAACAAAACGAGAGTGAGTTGCTGGCGTTGCGGCGGGAAAAATTGGCGGCGCTGGAAAAGCTGGGTATCGCGCCGTTTGGGGCGGCGTTCGAGACTTCCGGTGATATCGCGCAGGTGCGGGAAAAATTTGCCGAGGGCGCGAATTTTCGCATAGCGGGCCGGATCACCGCGCACCGCGACATGGGCAAAAGCCATTTCGTCGATCTGAAGGACAGGAGCGGGCGAATCCAGATTTATTTGCACGCAAAAGAACTGGGCGCGGACGCGATGGAGATTTTCAAGCTGCTGGATCTGGGAGATTTCATCGGTGTCGAAGGAACTTCTTTCACGACCAAGACGGGCGAGCCGACGTTGAAAGTGCACAGGCTGGAGGTGCTGGCGAAATCGTTGCGACCGTTGCCGGAAAAATGGCACGGCTTGCAGGACATCGAGGCGCGGTATCGGCAGCGTTATCTCGATCTGATCACGAACGATGAATCACGCGCGATTTTTGCGAAGCGATTTGTCATTGTTCGTGAGATCCGGCGTTTTCTAGAGAGTCGCGGTTTTGTGGAAGTGGAAACGCCGATGCTGCAATCGGTCGCGGGCGGGGCGGCGGCGGAGCCGTTTGCGACCCATCACAAAGCGCTCGGTTTGGATCTTTATCTGCGGATCGCACCGGAACTCTATCTGAAGCGATTGTTGGTGGGCGGGTTCAACAAGGTTTTCGAGCTCAATCGCAATTTCCGGAATGAAGGAATTTCGCGGAAACACAATCCGGAATTCACCATGCTGGAAGCATACTGGGCGTATGCGGATTTCGACAAGATCGCCGATCTGGTGGAGGAAATGATTTGTCACGTGGCGGAGGCGATTGCCGATGGCGAAGAGCAAAGAGCGAAGAGCAAAGGGGAAAAGTTCAGAGTGATACATCGCGATGCGGAGGGAAACGTGACGCGAACGATTAATCTGACGCCGCCGTGGCGACGGGCGCGTTATCATGATTTGGTACGGGAAGCGGTGGGCGCGGATTGGTTTGAAATCTCGAATGAACAACGACGGGAGCGGGCGAAAGAGCTGGGCGTCGAAATTCTCCCGCAACTGGCCGATTTCGAAGTGACGCAGCACGTTTTCGAAAAATTGGTGGAAGAAAAGACCTTCGATCCACTTTTTGTTACGCATTGTCCCAAGGAACTGGTGCCGTTGGCGAAGCAAAACCGTGACCGCCCCGAGCTGGTTGACGTTTACGAACTAATCATTAACGGCGTAGAGATTTCACCGGGCTACACCGAGTTGAACGATCCCATCACGCAGCGTCAGCGTTTACTCGAACAAGCGGGCGAGGAAACGCAAAAACTGGACGAGGATTTTCTGCTCGCGCTCGAGCATGGCATGCCGCCGGCCGGCGGATTCGGCCTTGGGATCGACCGGCTAACGATGTTACTTACAGGTGCCGAATCGATCCGGGATGTGATATTGTTCCCGCTGTTGAGACCGAAACGTCTCAGCTGAGTTACGTTTCCAACATGCCAACGTTGCCGGCTAGATCATCTCTGGTGAGAGAAAAGCCGCAGGCCGCCGGGCAGTATGCGCTGTTGCGCGGTGTGCCG
>QHPN01000144.1 GCA_003219115.1 Verrucomicrobiota bacterium
ATCGGTGCCGTGATGCGCAAACTTGTCCACATCAGCTTCGGCGTGCTCAAACATCAACAGCCCTTCAATCCTTCACTTGCATGAACTCGCAACAACACCCTTGCACTTCAAGACCGTATCTCCTTGTTTAAGCGATCAATTCGTGGATCGCCCGCACTTCTTTCGCCATTTGCTCAAACTCGTCTAGGGTGAGCGCCTGCGCGCCATCGGAAAGCGCTTCCTCCGGTTTGCAATGCACTTCGATCATCAGCCCATCGGCCCCGACGGCAACGCCGGCGCGGGCGAGTGGCGTGACCATGTAATTTTTTCCGGTGCCGTGGGAGGCATCGATGATGACAGGCAAATGTGAGATTCGACGCACCGCCGGAACGGCGGCGAGATCGAGGGTGTTGCGGGTGTGCTGAGCAAATGTGCGGACACCCCGTTCGCACAACACGACCTGATAATTCCCCTCTGCCATAATGTATTCGGCCGCAAGAAGCCATTCTTCCAGTGTGGCCGCCATTCCACGTTTGAGCAGAACTGGCAGTTTGGAACGACCGACCCGGCGTAAAAGCGTGTAGTTTTGCATGTTGCGCGCGCCGATCTGAATCATGTCGGCATATTTTTCGACCAGATCGACTCCCGGTTCGTCGAGGGCTTCGCTAACGATTTTTAGACCGAACTTTTCCCGAATCTCGACCAGAATTTTCAGTGCTTCTTCACCGAGGCCAGCAAACGCATAGGGCGACGTCCGCGGTTTGAAGGCGCCGCCACGGAAAAATTTCGCGCCGGTACTTTTCACCACTTCAGCAACGGCGAAGGCTTGTTTGCGGTTTTCGATCGCACACGGGCCGGCGATCATGGCGAGCGAGCTATTTCCGATCTTAGCGCCGCCGACATCCACAATCGTGCGCTCCTGTTTCAGATCGAGCGTGATCAGTTTGTACGGTTTGGTTACCCGAATGGCTTCGGCCACGCCCGGCAAATTTTCGAAATGCTGCAAACTGATGACGCCCTTGTTGCCGGTGATACCAATGGCAGTGCGACTGGCCCCGGGCATGACATGAGCCCTCAAACCGAGCGATTCGGTCACCCGGACGACTCCGGCGATCTCACCCTCGGTGGCGTTGGCATTCATGACGACGAGCATAGGCGAACCTCCTTTTTCCTATGCAACGGCGCTCGGTGCAAGCCAGTCTCGCGCTGTTTCCACATCCCGCTCGGTTAATTCGTGGCCGCTCTCCTGCATTCGCACTGCCACCTCGGCCTTTCGCTCACGCAGGAAATTGGCCAGAGCATCGACCTGATCCGGCGTGGCGATAGGATCAAAAAGCCCGCCAGAGATAAGAATCTCGCAATCGTCCAACGGATGTTGTGGCGGACGCGAGAGCGGCACCATCGGACGAAACAAAATCGCGCCACGAGTTTTTAGCGCGCCGAGCAGCATCATGGCGGAGGCAATATTGGCGCCGTTGGAATAGCCGACTGCAATTAGCGCGTTCGTCAAAGTGATATTTTTGCGCCGAGGCGGAAACGAACTCGGCGAGCTCGTGCGCACGCTCGACGACGTCTTTCTCATCGAAAACACCTTCCGCCAGCCGCCGAAAAAATCGGGGTGCGCCATTTTCCATGACTTTCCCTCGCGGGCTGAGCAACGCAGCATCCGGGGCGATCGCGAATCCAAGCGGAAGCAAATCAGCTTCGTCTCCGCCGGTACCGTGCAACAAGAGCAGCGTCCGCTCGCCTTTCCCCGGAATAAATCGATAAATGAAATCGTTCATGATACAGCGGTGTGGTGCAGTTGGATGATCGGAAGTAAACGTTCAATCTCGGCGCGCGCGGATTCATGCGTCGGTGGCAGCTTAAGTGACTCGCCCAATTCGTCAGCCGATTCATCAATCAGGAAACCGGGCCCGTCGGTCGCGACCTCAAACAAAATTCCGTTCGGTTCCCGAAAATAGATCGAGTGAAAATACTGGCGATCGATCACTGGCGTGACGTTGAGGTCGCGCGCAAAGAGCTCCTCGCGAACGTGTAACTGTTCCTCATCATTCGCCACCCGAAACGCGATGTGATGCACCGTCCCAACAGCGACATGGCCAAAGCCAGCGTCCGATGACACGAGATCGACTTCCGCCGCGGCATTTGATCCGCTGCCGCGCAAACGGCGACGATTGTTTTCTTCCCCCACAAATTTGAATCCGAGAATTTCGACGAGCAGCTTTTCCGTTTGGTCGAGGTATCTGACTTCGAGCGTAGGCGCAGCGAAGCCACCAATGCGGTCATCCCGAGCAACGTCGCCCGCCACGCCGTAGCCTTGTGCGGAGGCCGGGAGGGAACCCGCTGCCGATTCTTTAAGGTAACTTTCACGGGACCCCTCGGTCCGGGCCGGACTGTCGCTTTTGCTCAGGATGACAGATTCAGTCAGCTCAAGCATCAATCCATCAGGATCAAGAAAACGCAGTGCCTTGCTCCCGAATCGGTCACTGATTTCCTCGGCGACAACATGATTCGCCCGCAGACGTTCTTTCCAAAATGCGATTGAATTGCGGGGAATCGCGAAGCGCACAGTCGTCACCTGTCCGCTCCCGCGGGTGCCTCGTCTCGCGCCGGGCCATGGAAAAAAAGTAATGATTGTTCCTGGACTCCCGACGTTATCTCCGAAGTAAAAATGGTAGCTGCCCGGGTCGTCGAAATTGACGGTGCGCTTGACCAAACGCAGACCCAGCGTCTCGGTGTAGAAATCGAGATTCGTTTGCGGATCTCCCGCGATCGCGGTGATATGATGGATGCCGGCGCTGCACATGGAGATTTTTGAGAAGGCGAAAGGGTAGCGCGCCGGGGGAATTTAGCGATGAATTTTTACACTTGTAGCGGAACGAAAACGAGCCTTAAAGTTTTCGCATGAAGACAGTTTTCCTTGTGTTCTTAGTCGCAACAATGACAATCCCGCCGGCGTTGAGCGCGCCGAAGGAGGAAAAGGCAACAAAGTGGAAAATCACCGGCCAGCTGGAGGAAGCGTGCTCTTGTAACGCCGCTTGCCCGTGCTGGTTCGATTCCAAACCGACTCGAATGACATGTGGCGGGAACCAGGTGCTCTTTATTCAAAAAGGCAATTACGGAAATGTGAAACTCGACGGACTTGCTGTCGCCAACTACGCGGAAAGCCCGGAGGACAAGACGATGATGGATTCGTTCGGAAAATGGAAATTTTCCACCAACTACATCGACGAAAAAGCGAATCCCGAGCAGCGCAAGGCGCTGGAGGCAATCGCGGCCGTCGTGCTGCCGTCGAATAACGGGTCCCCTAATTTCACGACCGCATATGTTCCGATTACCCGGAAGACCGAAGGCAAAGATCACATCATTACTATTGGGACGGTAGCGACATTCACCGGACATTTGGTCGAAGGCGGTCTGGGCGGTTCCTCCAAAATCACCAATCCACCGGGGGCGGATCCGATTCATCACCAGTATGCGCAGGGTAAGACGACAAAGATGACGTACACCGATTCCGATCAGAACTGGGACTGGAAGGATACGAATTACATGTTGGGGACGTTCACGGTCGATAGCGATCAGTACCGGAAATATGCCGCCGGGTTAGCCCAAAAACTGGCGGCGAAGCAGAAGGCCGAAGGAACGGAAAAGAAGTAATTTTTTTGGTATTGGCTTGATGTTTGTTTGGCGAAAGCGAGCCGGCGCAGGTTGGCTCGCTGCCAATGAAGCGACGTTGCGTGAAGTTGCGGGCCAGCGGCTCGCGATTATTTCCAAACCGGCGCATAGGAATGCGATCGCGGAAATTGCGAGTCCAAACTGCTCTGAGCTGGAGAGGATTCGGAGGCGATTTGGCGGCGTAATCGAGAAATTGCCGCGCAACTGGCTCCGGAAATTTTTGCGCGGGCAAAAACCCAAGCCGCTAAAAATCGGAAAGCGACTCGTGATTGTTTCGTCGAACAGGAGCAAGAATAAGATCACGAGATTGGTTGTTCCTGCGGGCACGGCGTTCGGGACCGGAGAGCACGTGACGACGGCGATGTCGTTGCGCTTGCTCGAGAAAACGACACAGGGCTGGGGATTTTCGCTCCTCGATCTGGGGACCGGTTCGGGAATTCTTGCGCTGGCGGCGGCGCGTTTCGGAGCGAAGCGGATAATTGCAATCGACAATGATCCGATCGCAATCGCGACCGCAAAAGAAAACGCGCGGCGAAACAAGATCAATAACATCGATTTTCGTGTCGCCGACGTGCGGCGGTGGAAATTTTCGCCGAGAACTGAAATCATCACCGCGAATCTGTTCAGCGAATTGTTGATTGAGATTCTACCAAAACTAAAACGCGTTCAGTGGTTGATTCTTTCCGGTATTTTGCGCGAACAGGAGGCTCGGTTGGTCCGCGCACTGAAGCGAAACGGGACTTTGATCGTGGAAACGCGGCGCAGGGGAAAATGGATCGCAATTCTAGCTCAGCCCATCGAGGAGCTCGTCATCCCGAGCGTAGTCGAGGGATCCCGCTGAAGTTATCTTAAAGCTTTCGCGACGGGATCCCTCGACTGTCGCTCGGGATCACGAGAAAGGGCGGCCTCGGGGTGACAAACGAGCGGGGAAAGAATTTGACGGCACCCTGCCCAACCCGCATTTTCTTCGGCTCAGGCGACTTCGATTCCACCTGCATCTAGGCGGTTTAATCAGGGCCGCCGGAGAAATTTATGCAGGAACTTTCCTACGCCGCCGTGACGCCTTATTCGATGCGCAAATCGCGCACCGGCGGAATTGTGGCGCGACTGATTTCGCGCACGGGGCTGGATATCGTGGCGGGGCGGATGTTCGCGCCCAGCGCTGAGCTAGTGAAACGGTATGCCGAAACCATTGTAACAGAGACAGAATCCCGACACCGCGCCACGCAGGAGCTGATTCGCGAATACGTGCGGCGGAATTTTACCGGTAAGATCAATGGTCAACGGCCGCGTGTCCTCTTTCTCGTCTTTCGCGGCGAGGATGCGGTGGCCAAGGTTCATCACACTGTCGGTCACATCGTGAACGAGCGAACGAGCGGCGAGACAATCCGCGATACTTTTGGCGATTATATCGCGGATGAAACCGGCAAGGTGACCTATTTCGAACCTGCGGTGCTGACTGCGATTCACCCCGATCAGGTTGAGCACGACTTAAAACTGTGGGCCGAATTTTCAGATCGGGACGGCGGAATTCTGGAAAACGTGATCGACCATCCCGCAGGCGCTAATGTCGAAAAGACATTGGTCCTGATCAAACCGGATAATTTCAAATATCCAAATCTGCGGCCCGGCGGTGTGATCGAAGTTTTTTCACGCACCGGGCTTTCCATCATTGGATTCAAAGTTCACCGGATGAGCGTGGCGCAGGCGGAATCCTTTTACGGTCCGGTGTTGGGCGTGTTGCAGGAGAAACTCGGAATTGAAAAGGGCCGAGAGGCGTGGGAGGACATCGTGGAATTCATGTCCGGCGGACGGCCGAGCCGGACCGCCGATGAACAAAAGAACGAGTCTGGCACCGAAAAATGCATCGCCATTGTCTATCAAGGCGAGGACGCTGTGCAGAAAATTCGCGAGGTTCTCGGGCCAACCGATCCGAGCAAGGCGCCGCCCGGTTCGATTCGGAAAGAATTCGGCCAAACCATCATGATCAACGCGGCGCACGCTTCCGACTCGGCTGAGAACGCCCGGCGCGAGATGAAGATTGTGGAAGTTGACAAGAACAATTTCAAACCGCTGATTGAAAACTTTTACCGCTAGAAATAATTGACTATGAGTATTACTCCAATGGAAATCTCAGGCCGCGCCGCTCAACTCACTCCCTCCCTCACGCTCAGCATCGACGCCAAAGCCAAGGCGATGAAAGCGGAAGGAATCGATGTCTGTGGATTTGGCGCCGGCGAACCGGACTTCGACACCCCCGAGCACATCAAGCAGGCCGCGATTGCCGCGTTGCAAAGCGGTTTCACCAAATACACACCGAGCTCCGGCATTCCGGAATTGCGCCAGGCGATTGCAGAGAAACTGGCAGCGGACAACGGCGTTAATTATAAGGCGACCCAAATTATCGTGAGCAACGGCGCCAAGCACGCCTGCTACAATGCGATTCTCGCAACCTGCCAGCCAGGAGATGAAGTTATTATCCCGGCACCGTACTGGGTCAGTTATCCCGATATGGTGCGGTTGTCCGGCGCGGACGCGGTCATCATTCCGACAAGCGAGCGCAACGGCTGGAAGATTCGCCCGGAAGATTTTGAAAACGCGATGACCCCGCGAACCAAAATGCTGATTTTGAATTCGCCGGGGAATCCAAGCGGCTCGGTTTATACGCGCGAAGAATTGGAAGCGCTGGTTGATATCGCGGCGGGCGAAGACATTTACATTTTGTCAGACGAAATTTACGAGAAGCTGGTTTACGACGGCGCCAAACACGTCAGCATCGCCTCGCTTTCCAAAGAAGCCTACGACCTCACACTCACGGTCAATGGTTTCAGCAAATCCTACGCGATGACCGGGTGGAGACTTGGTTATTTGGCCGCGCCGGAAGCGGTGGCCAAAGCGGTCGATTCCATCCAAAGCCACAGCACGGCGAACCCGTGTTCTTTTGCGCAAAAAGGTGCGCTGGCCGCGCTCAAAGGCGATCAACAGCCGATCACCGACATGCGGGATGAATTCGACATGCGCCGCAACTACATGTTTGATCGCGTCTCCAAAATTCCGAACGTGACTGCGGTCAAACCACAAGGCGCCTTCTACGTGCTGGTGAATATCAGCCAGCTTGGGCTTACATCCCAAAATTTTGCCGATCGCCTATTAAGTAAAGCAAACGTCGCAGTCGTG
>QHPN01000145.1:0-5836 GCA_003219115.1 Verrucomicrobiota bacterium
TGAAGCATTGTAACAAGTCGTGCAGGAGTCCGATTCGATCCGGCGTTTGGATTTCGATTAAAGTGAAGTACGGATCGGCTTGATTGTCGATGCTCACACGCGAGGGGAATTCCAAATCTGCGACCGGCGAGCGTCGTCCTTTTTTCCTGGCTTGCGCGAGCAACGGGTTCAGGTCGGTCCCGTCGGGCTCGAGTGCTTTGCGCAAGGTTGATTCAACCAACGCCATCTCCCGCTCATTCACGACCGCGCCGCCGCGTAGATCACTCACGCGAAAAACATCGAGCGCAACGTGATCACCGCGGGTGTAGATATCAGCGCTCAGGATGTTCAGTGGCACGAGCGAAATCGAGCCCGCGATTTTTGAAAGCAGTTGCTGACGATCCCAGCCGCAGAGCGTCAAAACGGTGTGACCTTGATCGGGCATCGGCTCCCAACTGAACACCGGAGCGAGCGGCGTTTCTCCAAAGCAGGTGGAATCGTAAAAGCGCCGGAACAATTCCACGTGCGCGACAATGTCAGCGACTTTGAAGGCGCGGAAATAATGGTCCGGCATGAAATCAAAATGCGCCTCGATTTCTTCCTCGTAATCCGGCCCGAGGCGCACCTGAACCAAAGTTTCGCGCGCTTCCCGGGCAGTTTTGGCGCGATCATAAAAAGAATGTCGGTCCGCGAGGTATTGGGTGGTGGCGTGATATAGCTGCCAAACCAGCGTTTCCTTCCAATCCGACCAATTTACGTCGCTCGTGCCCTGGCCGTCAGCCAGCGTTAGTAACATCAGAGCATCGAGGTTGTTCTGGTCTTTCACGATGGCGGCGAACTCGCTCACCGTGACTGGATCGTCGATGTTGCGACGTTGCGCGATGTTCGAAAGGGTGACGTGGTGGTCCACCAGCAGGATCAGCATCTTGCGTTCGCGCGGATCGAGTTGAAGGCGACGCGCGACGCGTTGCGCAAAAACCGCGCTCGCTTCTGAATGCGGGCGAGCGCCAACCGCTTTGCCGGTGTCATGCAGCAGCAAAGCCAGGTAAAGCACGAAGGGATCGGTCAATTTCTCGAAAAGCTTCCGGTACTCGATCAGCTTGCGATTTTCCGTGCGCGCCAGCGCATCCAGTTTGTCGATGCAGACCAAAGTGTGTTCGTCCGCAGTGTAGCGGTGGAAAAATTCGTGTTGCACCAGACAGGTGAGCTGCCCGAACTCGGGAATGTATTGCCCGAGAAAATCCAATCGGTGCATCAAGCGTAAGGCGCGCCCAACTTCTCCTTTGCGCGATAGAATCCGGCGAAACATCTCACGCGGTTCCCTGGCGTAGCGGAACGGATGCGTGATCAATCCAATTTTTCTGCTCAACATGTCGGCAAGCTCGGGACTGGGTTCGAGTTGCTTCTCTTGCGCGATCTCAATGGCACGCATCATTTCCACCGGGTCCTTGTTGAAGAGATCCTTTCGTTCAACGTCCAGCTGACGATCGTGAATGAGAAAACCGTTGACGTGTTCGGCGGCAGGTTTGGCGCGCGGTAGAAATCCGAAGAGCGAACGCGTTTTCGCAGAAGAATACCCGCTCGCAAATTGCGCCGTGATGCGTTCCGTCACGCGGAAGATGTTTCGGCTGTGTCCGTAAACATCCTTCATCAACGTTTCGCTGCGGAGTAACCCGCGCACCTGCGGGTAACCCAACCGCTGCGCCATCGTCTCCTGCATGTTCAGATGCAAAACGTCCGTCGCGCGGTGGTGCAAATAATGCAGCTCGGTGCGGACGCGCAGAAGAAAATCGTAGGCCGCTTCGATGCGACGCTGATCCGGTTCGCTCACCCAATCTTTGCCGACGAGGTGCGTTGTGGTCAGACTGCCTTCCTTGAAGAAGGTCATCCACAGTAAATTCTGATAGTCGCGCAGACTGCCACAACCGCTCTTCAAGTTCGGTTCCTGCAGGTAAACACTGTTGCCAAATTTGGCGTGGCGCGCCTGCTGATCGCGCATCCGCATTTCGATGTATTCGCGTTCGTAACCAACCACGCATTTTGCCCGAAACTGTTGCCGAAACTTTTGCTCGAGTTCTCGATCGCCCGTGACCAGGCGTGACTCCAGCATCGCAGTCTTCGTCACCATGTCGGCATTGGCGGCGGCAATTGCTTCTTTGATCGTGCGAGTGGAGTGGCCAACCTTGAATCCGATATCCCACAGCAGATACAGCACTTGCTCGATGACCTGACTCGTCTCTTTCGATATGCCGCGGCCTTGTTCGCGATGCAAAAACATGACATCGACATCGCTACAAGGATTCAATTCGCGTCGGCCGTAGCCACCGAGGGCTACGAGAGCAAGCGGCGAATTACCGTTTCGGTTATTCACGACATGATTGGCCGCCGCAAAAACGTGGCGCAACAACACGTCGATTAGATCGACCCGGCGCGCGCAAACTTCGCGGCCACCGTCACCGGCGCGCTGGCGTAAGCGCAAGCGGTGCTCTTCGAGTTTTAAAAATTTGCGATAAACTGGGAGAACATCGGTCGGACGTTGCGCACCGGCAGCGGCTAGTTCCCGCTCTGCATGGGCCAGGATTTGTTCGAGATGCCGCGACATTAAAGTAGCTTACTCACGGCGATATTTCCTGCCACCGCTGTAGTTTTTTGTGGTTGTAGCTGCCCCGAAAGCTTTCGGGGCAGAGTTTTTCTGTAGCGGCGGTCTATGACCGCCGGACTCGATCAGGTGCAAAAATCATCGGCGGTGATAAGCTACAGCTACACCTCGATCGCATAACGCTTCATCTTGTTATAAAGCGTCGGTCGCTGGATACCGAGGAGCTCGGCGGCTTTCTTTTTATTACCATGTGTTTGCGCCAGTGCCTGAAGAATGGTCTCCCGCTCTACATTATCCAGGCTGGCAACCCCGCTGCGGCGGCCGGAAGCAGGGGTTGTTTGCAGCACCGGCGGCCGGCGGCAATTGAATTTCTGCCGGCAATTCCTTGATTCCAATGACATCATTCCGCGCTAGCACAACCGCGTATTCCATCGCGTTCTGCAATTCACGGACATTTCCCGGCCACGAATAATCCAGCAGCTTCTGAAACGCTTCGGGTGCTATCGTCGGCTCTGGTTTTCCCAACTGGGCGGCGAAGCGCTGCGCGAAAGTGCTAACGAGAGGTGGAATATCTTCCTTCCGTTCGCGGAGTGGCGGGACTTCAATTTGGAAGGTATTAATTCGGTAATACAAATCGGAGCGAAGCCGATTTTCCGCCAGCGCTTGCGCAATCGGTCGATTGGTCGCGGTGATGACACGAAAATCCGCTTTCTGCATGCGCGTGCTGCCGAGCGAGCGATATTCCCGTTCCTGCAAAACCCGTAGAAAACGTGTCTGCAAATCTGCCGGCATTTCCGAAATCTCGTCGAGAAAAAGCGTGCCGCCGCGCGCCTCTGCAATCATGCCCGGGAAATTGTTCATCGCGCCGGTAAAGGCTCCCTTCACGTAACCGAATAGTTCGCTCTCGATCATTGTCTGTGGAAATGCGGCGCAATTTAATTTCACCAGCGGTTTGCCGGCGCGCCGGCTCTTCGAGTGAATGACATTGGCAACCACTTCCTTTCCGACGCCACTTTCGCCAGTGATAAGCACATTGGCGTCGGAGGGCGCCATGGCGCTGATCAACTCCTCCATTTCCTGCATCACCTTGCTTTTGAAGACTGGCGCCAGCCGTGTTTCCGCCAACTCCAGTCGTTTCTCCAGCTCCTCCGCTTTTTCTCGCAGCGCCTGCGTTTCGTGTAAAAGCGATCGTTTCTCCAATGCTTTTTCTGCGAGACTCAACAATTCCTCGGGCGCATACGGCTTGCTGATGAAATGAAATGCACCGCGCTTGATCGATTCGATCGCGTTGTTCAATGAATCGTGGGCTGTTAAAATGATGACCTGCGAATCGCCGAAATCCTTCTTTAACCGGTCGAGCATTTCCAAGCCGTCAGCATCGGGCAATTGCAAGTCGAGCAACACGAGAGCGGCCGGGTGCGCCTTCATCGCACGCAAACCAAGGGTGGCTGTTGCCGCCGTTTCCGTTTGATAACCGTGACGGTTCAGTAACGCTTCCAGGGTCATCAAGATCGGCCGCTCATCGTCGATGATGAGAATCCGCCGCGATTCGGAATTCGTTCTCACACCTGCTCCCATAATAACTCGCGCGCAGGCTATCGAGAAGCTCTCATCCTAACTTTCTCACAGGTGTAATGTGCTGTCGCCAGCGCACACCCGCTTCGAGATCCGCTGGAGCCAGCGGAGCCTACACCGTCGAGCCTTTGTTTGCGGTGCTGGTTCGAGTTTTTCAAAAGCCCGCTACGAAGTTTCCATGGAACAGGGGAGGGTAATGGTGCTGATCAGCATTCGTGAAGCCGGATCAAACCTGGCCATTAGCTCGCCTCCGTGAGCCGCGATGATACTGCGCGCCCGGCGCAATCCCAAACTGTAGTGACCGTGCGATACTTTCTGCAACGGTTGCATCCATTGGGTCGGATCAATTTCGCCCGCCTTCGGTTCGCGAATACAAAAGGTAAACGATCGGTCGGCGACGGAAGTCTTTACGTGCAATTCATCGCCAGCCACGTCGTGCCGGAAAGCATTCCGGAATAATTCCGCTGCCGCCCACTCTGTTAATTGCGGATCGATGTTTAGTGTCGCCCCGGGCGACGATATATCCCATTTCACCGCCGGTCCCTTCTCGGGAAATTCGTGACCAATTTTTTTTCGTAAGTCGGTAATGAAATCCTGCACGGTGTAGGGTAACAATGTCGGGCGCGGTTCCGCCACCGATGACGACAAGCCCTGCAGCGTGATGCCGAGCTGCGAAATCAGTTCCCGTAGCCGGCGCGTTTCTGATTTCAATTCCTCATCAATCGTTAACTCACCGATCAAGGCCGATTGCAGCTCGGCCGCATTCAATTGATTGCGCAGGTCGTGACTAAGCTGGCGCACAAACTTTATGAAATTCTCCCACGGAATATCCTGATTTGTTCCGCTTGCGGCTGATTTTCCTTCGTTTTTCACGCCAGGAAAAATTTGTCCGCCGCCACTTCTTCTTCCTGGGCGGATTGGACTAACGGATCGTTCGCGCGCAGGTGGGCCAGGACATGATAGACCGGCTCGGGATCGACACCGAGGGCGCGCGCGATATCGTCGGCAGTTCGCGGACTTTTATTCAAATTTGCTCGCACTTTGGCCTGCAATTGCAGCAATTCTGTTGCCGCTCTCTTTCCTGCTTCAACGCCCGGCTGGTTATAAGCATTGATGTTTACTAACGAGCCGTAGAAGCCGACGGCGCGTTCATACAACGCGATCAACGCTCCGACCGAGAACGCACTTACATCTGGTATGCCAATGGTGATCGATTCGCGGCCTTTGTCGAACAAGGCCTTGCGCGTTCCGCGCAAGAATCCATGCAAATAATCGCCGCTGGTAAAATCGTCTTCCACCTTTACTAGCGCGGCCGCGCGGTCCTTTTGCACTTCAATGAAAGTGACAAAAAAATTCGGGACCCCATCGCGCAGCTGCTGCACATAAGCATGCTGATCCGTCGATCCTTTGTTGCCATAAACCGCGATTCCCTGGTGCACGATTTTCCCGTCTCGATCCACCTCTTTTCCCAACGATTCCATTACCAGTTGCTGCAAATATTTGCTGAATAAGGCGAGCCGGTCCTTGTAGGGCAAAATCACCATATCCTTTGCCCCTCGGCCTTCGCCCGCATAAAACCACATTAGCGCCAGAAGCATCGCCGCATTTTGCTCTACTACATCCTTTCGTGTCGCTTGATCCATGGCTGCGGCGCCGGCAAGAAATCGATCGATTTCAAAACCG
>QHPN01000145.1:5908-6449 GCA_003219115.1 Verrucomicrobiota bacterium
CCCAGTCGTGCATCGGGAAACGTGCGAGCCAGCCCTTTTCTTCTGCGTATCGATCAAGGTGACTACCAACGCCGGTGACAGCGACCGCGTGTCTGGCGAAGTCCAGGCCGGCGGCGCGATAATGGGTTTCCGCTTCCACCATTCCATTACGCGTCTCCTTTGTTCCGCCCGATTTTGAAATGATGATTACGAGCGTTTCATTGAGCGCACCATCCAACCTTGGCCACACTCGATCGAAACCATCTGGATCGGTATTGTCGAAAAAGACTACGTCCATCGGGTCATGAGCAGTTCCCAGAGCGTCGGCAACGAATTGCGGGCCGAGGGCGGAGCCGCCAATACCAACGAGCAAAAGGTGGCGAAATTTTCCTTGCGCAGGAGCGATGTCGCCGGCATGCACATCTGCAGCGAACTTTTTGATCCGGGCGTTGGTTTCTTCGATGTCCCAGCGCAGAGCCGCAGTCGGCGCCAATGCGGGATCGCGTAGCCAGTAATGACCAACCATGCGGCGTTCATCGGGATTGGCGATTGCGCCGGATTC
>QHPN01000145.1:6515-11403 GCA_003219115.1 Verrucomicrobiota bacterium
AATCGTGAAACCAATCTCGCCGTAGCGAACAAAATGTTGCAGGAAGCGCTGCCACAACGAGTTCATCAACGGGAGCTAACAATTGAAATGACGAATGTCGAATGACGAAAGAAATCCGAATGAACCAATGACACAGTGCTGGATAGTTCGTTACGACGATTCACGATTTGCGAATTCGGCATTCCTTCCAGTTTGGTCATTTCGCTTAGGACTCACTTTCATCTCATCAGAGAGAGCATGAACATGAGTATGCCACGAGGCGCTGACGCGCTACATGTGTTTGATGATGTTATCGCCGAATTCGCTGCACTTGATCTCCGTCGCACCTTCCATTAAACGGGCAAAATCGTAGGTAACACGCTTGCTAGCGATCGCGCCGTTCAATCCTTTCAAGATTAAATCGGCCGCTTCGGTCCAGGCCATGTAACGGAACATCATTTCGCCGGAGAGAACGACCGAGCCGGGATTTACTTTGTCGAGGTTGGCATACTTCGGCGCGGTCCCGTGAGTGGCTTCGAAAATGGCGTGACCGGTGATGTAGTTAATATTTCCGCCCGGTGCGATCCCGATCCCGCCCACCTGTGCTGCGAGTGCATCGCTCAGGTAGTCGCCGTTCAAGTTCAACGTCGCGATGACGTCGAAATCTTCCGGCCGGGTTAATACCTGCTGCAACGTGATATCGGCGATCGCGTCCTTGATAACAATGCCGGCGCCCGGTTTACCCATCGGGATCCGGCACCATGGACCGCCATCCATCTCTTCGGCCCCGAAAAAATTCTTTGCCACTTCATAGCCCCAATCGCGAAAGGCGCCTTCAGTGAACTTCATGATGTTGCCCTTGTGCACCAGGGTTACACTCTTGCGGTTGTTGCGAATAGCATAGCTGATGGCGCTGTGAACCAACCGCACCGTCCCCGAGTAGCTCACCGGTTTGATCCCGATCCCGACGCGCACGTCGGTGGGAAAGTCCTTCGCGCCGACTTCGCTCCAAAACTTGTTAGCTTTTTCCTTCGTGCCGAATCGGATTTTGTCGAACTCTTTTGGGAATTCTTTGGCCAGGAAATCCACTATCTTATTTGATTCCGGCGTAGCAGCGGCGTATTCAATCCCGGCATAGATATCTTCGGTGTTTTCGCGAAAGATTACCATGTTCACCTTTTCCGGATGTTTCACGGGTGAGGGAACACCTTTGAAATATTGGACCGGCCGCAGACAGACGAAGAGATCGAGCAACTGCCGCAGCGCGACGTTCAACGACCGAATCCCGCCGCCGACCGGCGTAGTTAACGGGCCTTTGATTCCGACTAGATACTGGCGAAATGCTTCGACTGTGTCATCCGGCAGCCAGGTATCGAACTTATCTTTGGCGGTCTGGCCGGCAAAAACCTCAAACCATGCGATTTCCTTTTTGCCGCCATACGCTTTCTCCACCGCAGCGTCGAATACCCGCACGCTCGCCGCCCAGATATCCGGTCCGGTGCCGTCACCTCGAATAAAAGGAATGACCGGATGGTCCGGCACATTCAATGTTTGACCTCGTGTGATCTTGTCCCCGGCGGGCGGCCTGATGTCTTTGTATGGCATGGGGTGAAATAAAATAAAAATTAGAAATTCAAAATGCTTTTTAAAGGCGCTGACACAGACCCGAGCACTTGGTGGGACGCCAAGAAAGCATCGCCCTAGTAGCCAATATTGATGACTGGCGTCTAGTTTGTTCCGAGGATGGATGAGAGTTTACTGATAGCCTACATCGCGGCTAGCCAGCCGTTACCGGCGACGATGGAGATCACGACGACAACGACGAGGCCAAAATTCCAATCAGCTGGGTGATCACGGCTTGGAGGGTCACAACACCAAACGCGTGCACCAAAGGCGATATTCGCGCAGGCAACTTCGAACACGAGCCGTGGCAACGGAATTATAAGACGTCAACGTTTGTCACAAAACTCCAAAATCTGAAATTCGAATGGCTGCGGCCGATCTTCCAGCGCCGGATTAACGATTGGACCATGCCATCGCCATTTCCAACCAACCGCATGCTCGGTGTCAATTTTTTCATCGGCACCCCTGCCGAGGCGGTAGCGCAGATATCGAAACAGGGCGGGTTAGTCGTCGCGCCAGCCGCCCCTTCATTCGTCGCTTTGCAGGATGATCCAGATTATCGTCGTGCTATCGCCGATGCCGATCTTGCCATAGCCGACAGTGGTTGGGCTATTCTGTTTTGGAGATTGCTTCGTCGCGAAAAATTGACTCGCATTTCCGGCCTGGCATTGTTCAAGGGCTTATTGGAAACGGCGGATGCGCGCGGTCCCAAAAATCTGTTTTGGGTTTTGCCGAGCGACGAAGCAAAAACGAAAACGCTCGAGTTCACAGGCGCATCAGGCTATCCGGTTACGACCGAGGATTGTTATGTCGCGCCTAAATATGGTTTGCTCGTCCATGATCCCAAGCTCGTTAGCATTCTTGAGCAACGCAAACCGAATCACATCATCATCGGCATTGGCGGTGGGATGCAGGACAAGCTTGGCAGCTATTTAAAACATCAGTTGAGCTATCGCCCGGCAATTTATTGCATCGGTGCCGCGCCCGGCTTCGTTACCGGCGACCAAGTCCTAATTCCGACGTGGGCCGACCGATTTTTCATTGGTTGGATATTTCGCCTGATTGCCCAGCCGCGAAGCTACTCGTTCGGTATTGGAAGGCACGACTTGTGCCGGGTTTTATGATCAAGTACGGCAGAGAAATGCCAGATCTGGTCAGGTAATGGAGCGCGATTCCGAACGTAAGTTCGAATTGCATAGATGCCTCACTATCTTCGTAAGTCCGCCAATGGAATACCAGAGATGGCAGTTAACCCGCGGTGGTGCCGCCGCTTGCCTCCGGAATCAATTGGCATTGCAGAATCGGCGGCGTTTAGAAAAATGTTTTCTTTTTGGTTGTTTCAGCTGTCGGCTTTGTGCAATTCGGGAGTGATTTATTAAATTGCCATAACTGGAGACGGCCACCGAACATTCCCTTATTCAGAATACCAAATGAGGTTGGGTCTTGATTCCTCTGCTGATCGATTCAAGCACCTGAGAGGCGAGATGAAAGCGGCGGCTTTGGCTGCGGCGGATGTTTTCGTCTTGCCATCTGCTTCAGAAAATTTTGGGATTGCGGCAGCTGAGAGTATGGCCGCGGCCGTTCCAACAATCGTGTCGGAAGAAGTCGGATTAAGCAGCGATATCCGGAGTCATGATGCAGGTATGATAGTGGAGCGCGATCTGCAGCAGTTGGTTAGCGCCATTAGCGATTTGTTGGAGACGAAAGAAAAAGCAGCAACGCTGGCAACGAATGGCCGTCGCTTGGTGCGAGAACGTTGTTCTCCCGAAGCGCCAGGGAGGGCGCTGTGCGAGCTTTATCAGCAGGTCATTTCCAAAAAATGAGCCAATGATTTCGCTAACGGCATTAGTACTCACCTATAACGAACAGGATAACATTCGGCGTAATTTGGAGGCGCTGGTTTGGGTGCCGAAGGTCATTATTGTCGATAGCTTTAGTAACGATGGGACCCTTGAGAGCGTCCGTTCGTTTCCAAATGTTCAAGTGATTCAGCGCGTGTTCGATACCCATGCTAATCAGTGGAACGCCGGCCTCGATCGGATCGACACGGAATGGACCCTAACCCTGGACGCCGATTATGTCCTAACAGCAGAGTTGCAGGAAGAGATTAAGAACCTGGAGCCAGCGTCGGACCTAGCGCTTTATTGGGGGGATTTCGATTACTGTGTTTTGGGTCGGCCACTGCGCGCGCACGTTTATCCGCCGCGGGTCGTTCTCTTCCGAACGAAAAGGGCGCGTTACGTGGGCGAAGGACATACCCAGCAGCTTCGGGTAAAAGGGAAGCTGGCAAAGTTCAAGGGCAAGATCTGGCACGATGATCGCAAGCCTCTGAGCCGTTGGTTTCAATCGCAGGAACGTTATGCCGAGCTCGAAGCAAAGTATTTGCTGGGAGAAAAAAGCGAGGATTTGAGTCGCCTGGATCGATTACGCAAAAATGGAATGATCGTCGCGCCGATCGTCATGCCAATCTATTTGCTGCTAATTCGCGGTCTGGTCTTCGATGGCTGGAATGGCTGGTATTACACCTTTCAGCGAACAATTGCGGAGATGATGCTGGCGCTTCGCCTGCTTGAGGCGAAGCTGCGAAGTTAGAGCTTCGCACCTTTGGGCAGTTATGGCAGCCTGTGGAACTAGTTCGACCGGTCTAGCCAGTCCGTCGGGCACGGTTCTTTGTCCGCTGATTCCAATCCGAGCCTTGAGTGGGGCGAATTGGGTTCCGGCGGTGCACCCGCTCTGATTCGTCGTGCCCCCGAACAGTGGTGTCGCTGGTACCCTGATTGAGCAGAACGTTCTCTTCGTTCGGCTCTGGGTTGTATCACCGGCGCAGATTATAGACACAAAAAGTAAAAATTACCTTGCTTTTCTAGCTACTTTTTCCGAAGATGGCGTCAGTTCGGATCGGGCAAGGCGATTGGGGATTGCAGGGGCATTCGCTGAAATGACTTTCCCTCTCCGATTATCGAAGGAGCAACTATGAGAACAGTAGCATCTGCCAAGAGAACGAGATCGAGACTGGGGTCATCGATCATGTGCACGTTACTGCTGCTTCTATTGAGCGCAGCGGGCGCAGCTGCTCAAAATGTTCTTGCCAAAATTCCAATTCCGGCAACCTCAGCAACCGGGCAGGTCGTAGTTAATAAAGTTCTAAATCGCGTTTACATTTCTGCTGGCTTTTCTTCAGGAGGTACTCTGACGGTTATTGACGGGAAAACTTTGACCGTCTTGACGACTCTAAGCAACAGCAACGGCGTGAGCTGGGACGTGAAGAACGACAATTTCTGGACCG
>QHPN01000146.1 GCA_003219115.1 Verrucomicrobiota bacterium
GCTAACCTATTCGGGTAGCACGAATACCCAAGTTTCTGCCAATACGGTCGGCTTCTGTCCCGGAGAGACTGCCTTCGATTGCAAGAAACGGCGGTTCTGGGTAGGCGCGCAATGTGGCGCAGGAAATGATCCGGTCTTTGTGTTCAATGCCGACACATTCGCCTTGATTGCGGGGCCGATTGCGACTGGGGGTACAATGGGGCCGATCGTCATCAATCCACTTAACGGGAAGCTCCACGTCGAGTCCGACGGTGTTTCCAAGGAGGTGAATCCAAACACTTTTGCCGTGACAGCGACGGCTTTGGGCACCGTCCTGGCGGCTGATCAGCACAAATCGAAACTGTTTGCCACTTCAGGAAACGACCTGCAAATCATCAATGCCGGAACCGACAATGTAGAATACACTATTCCACTGGGCTATACTC
>QHPN01000147.1 GCA_003219115.1 Verrucomicrobiota bacterium
ACGCTCTGCGCCACATCTACCTGCTCAACCCCGCTGCGAATAAGGTTGAGGTTCGGGGGATAACTGCGATTAGCAGCGCCGACGACGTGCGAGGCCAGTTCGTGGCGACATTTTCTCTAGGGACGGGAAACACGCCGGTAGGGGTCGCGGCAGATGCCATTCGCGGACTTGTCTACGTAGTTGTAAACAATGCAGGTTCCTATTCTCTTTGGGCGATTGAAGATACCACCTCAGTGAGACAGTGCGATTACGTTAACAAGGGTAACGGCAACGGCGAGTAAGTTACTCGCCGACTACCGGAAAAGGAGCAATTATGAGAACACTAGGATTTGCCAAAAGAACAGCAACGAAACTGGGGTCATCGATCATGTGCACGTTACTGCTGCTTCTATTGAGCACAGCGGGCGCAGCTGCTCA
>QHPN01000148.1 GCA_003219115.1 Verrucomicrobiota bacterium
TTCTGTCCCGGAGAGACTGCCTTCGATTGCAAGAACGGGCGGTTCTGGGTAGGCGCGCAATGTGGCGCAGGAAATGATCCAGTGTTTGTGTTCGATGCCGACACATTCGCCTTGATTGCGGGGCCGATTGCAACTGGGGGTACAATAGGGCCGATCGTCGTTAATCCACTTAACGGGAAGCTCCACGTCGAGTCCGACGGTGTTTCCAAGGAGGTGAATCCAAACACTTTTGCCGTGACAGCGACGGCTTTGGGCACCGTCCTGGCGGCTGATCAGCACAAATCGAAACTGTTTGCCACTTCAGGAAACAACCTGCAAATCATCAATGCCGGAACCGACAATGTAGAATACACTATTCCACTGGGCTATACTCCAGGGAGCCAAATAGCAGTCAACAATGCTCTGCGCCACATCTACCTGCTCAACCCGGCTGGGAAAAAGATTGACGTTCGGGCGATAACCGCAGTTGCCGACGCCAACGACGTGCGAGGCCAGCGCGTGGCGACATTTTCTCTAGGGACGGGAAACACGCCGGTAGGGGTCGCGGCAGATGCCATTC
>QHPN01000149.1 GCA_003219115.1 Verrucomicrobiota bacterium
AGAACATTATGGGCCCGTCCTGAGAGTTCCTGCAGCAGGATTACGCGCGCATAATTGTCCCCAGGCCTCGGGCGGTTCATCAGGCCGCGCACGAGCTTAAACTGCCCTGGGGGAAGGCGGTAGGCACCCTTATTTTCCCCCGAGGCAGCCGAGCCGCTTGGCAAAAGATGTGGAAGACGGAATTTCCACGACGGTGCGGGCGCGCCCATGGATGCGCGTACGGTTGCCGCACACTGGGGACTCAGCCGGCAGTGTATCGACGCAGGTCGGTTCGGCGCAACAGATGATATTTAGGATCTTTTGCCAAAAGAAACCTTTCTTCAGGTGGAAGCCGGATGATGATGCGCGCGTTGGGACCCTCGATTTCATTCATCTCCCGAGAGGAGCTTTCGCCTTATCTCCGAGATTCGCGCAACT
>QHPN01000150.1 GCA_003219115.1 Verrucomicrobiota bacterium
GTTGTTTCCACTGCTTTTGCTCAAGATTTCTCATGGAGTACGGGAGTAAAGCCGACTTTAATCGTTCGTACTCAATTTTTAGATATCGCTTCGACTTTGAGCTATGAAACAGCTTCCAGACAGATGGATTTGGTTTCTACTCGTTTGGCCAATACATCCTATGGCAAGACGAGCCTAAACTCTACCATCACAACGAAAATCTATCGATTGCCCCATAGAGCTTCTCATTATGCTAACATGCCGGGATGGGCCGCATGCGACGCAATTGCTCGAGACGCTTTCACTTTAGCTCAACTCCAGTACGACCTTACTACTTTTGAGCGTTTTGTAATTCATTTTCCTTCTCTTCAAAATCAGGCTACCGGAGGCGTCGCGACCGGCTCGAAGATCTTTTTCAATTCCGGTCTTTCACATTCTCAATGGACGAATTTTAACGGCAGTTGGTTTGTGGTGTCGTTCATGAATGGCGATCTTGGAGTTGGGCTTACCTTGCATGAACTAGGTCATACTTATTTTGCGGGTCACCCTACTTCGGATCACTCTACTTTGGGTCACTCTAGTGTCTGGCAAGTTTCAGATGGCGATCCAATTAGTCCATATGGGCAAATAGGAGAATGGGGTGACAAGTATTCCCCAATGGGGCAAAATCGTCAAAATATCACGGATTTTCCTCCATCCATGAAAGTGCAATTGGGATGGATGCCCGCATCAAAAGTTCTTACTGTTACCGCTTCCGGTACTTACCGTGTATACAGATTTGATACCTTAACAGCGTCACTTCCGGTAGCCGCACCTTTAGCCCTAAAAATTAGAAAAGATGTAAATAAAACCTACTGGATTGGGGTACGCCGAACCTTTGCTGGCAATGCGTCGATGAGCAACGGCGCCTACATTGTTTGGAAAATGCCCGTAGCGAACGCTTATATGGGTATTCGACAATATAGCGTGTTGCTTGACTGTACTACTCCCGGTATAAGTGTAGAAGACGCCGCACTAGCTATCGGAAAGTCTCTCGTAGATGTGCCAGCTGGAATAACTATTACTCCAGTGCGTGAGGGCGGAACGGCTCCGAATCAGTGGATGGACATTCGGATCAGAAAATACTAAAGAGCAGGCTGTGTGGTGGCGTCGCTTTGGCTCTGGATCGAAAGCTTCGCTTACAACGCCTGCCGCTAAGGCGCCCCGCCAGTTAAACTGTGTTCGAATCACCGGAGTTTCGTTACCTATGTACAGGCAAAGGGAAGTACTCTTCTCATTGAGATTGCCGGCACGAACTCTGGGGAGTGAAACTCAGCAACTACTAGTCGGCGAGGTGGGGCGGCGAATGTGGAACGCGTCCGCTGCTCGGCAACCCCAAAAAAACGATGTGTTATAGTTCGATCGTGAAACCTCGCCATCTGAATGAGCAACAGTGGGCTGATGTGCGGCTGGTACGTTAAGCAAGCTGGCGCGTCGCCTCTGGTTCGCGAAGAGAAGTTACGGGGATCGCCAGCCAGAGCGTTGACATCGAATCGGGCACCGCCGGCTGCAGGGCTAGCGCGCCCAAGTTGTTCACTGTTTGTCCGGCGGTTGTTACGTTTCCTGTGGCCAGATCAATCGTGGCGAGATAGTTGAATGGCGTATCCGCTGGGGCATTATTCATAAAACCGGGTCCAAATGGTGAGTGTCGGACGGAGGCAAACAGCAGGCCGGTTGCTGGATCGAAGTCCATGCCGTTGGCACGATCTTCTGAATCTGGATAGTTTATCAAACTGACAAATGTC